>JAFALP010000006.1 GCA_019234175.1 Actinomycetota bacterium
TCAACGTCAGTTTAGCACGGCGGGAGCTGAGCCCCGCCACCTTCCGGGCCGTGGCCTGGACGGCGGTCGTGTTCCTCGTCGTCATCGTCGGCACCGGCACGACCGTGCGGCTCACCGGCTCCGGCCTCGGCTGCCCGCACTGGCCGACGTGCAACGCGACGCACGCGCTCCCGAAGGGCTACCACTCCGACATCGAGTTCTCGAACCGCGTCGTGTCGGCGCTGACGATCCTCGCCACGCTCGTGCTCGCAGTCGCCGCCTGGCGGACGCGCGGTCTCTCGCGCTGGGGCAGGTGGCTGGCGACGGCGGTGTTCGCCGGCACGCTCGCGCAGGCGCCGCTCGGCGCCATCACCGTGTACTACGACCTCGATCCGTACCTCGTCATCTCGCACCTGCTGCTCTCGCTGACCGTCCTCGGGCTCGGCGTCCTGACGCTGCTCGCCGGCTACGGCGGCCGGCCGCGGCTGCCGGGCATCGCGCGCCTCGGCGGCTCGGCCCTGCTCGTCGCCGTCGCGGTCCTCGTCGTCTCCGGGACGCTCTCCACCGCCGCCGGACGCTTCCCGGGGAGCAACGGGACGCAGGTGGTCGAGCGCATCTGGAACTTCCACGATGCGGTGTACGTCCACGTGCGCGCGGTGGCGGCGTTCGGGATCGTGCTGCTCGTCCTCGCCGGCTGGGCGTGGCTGAAGCGCGGCGAGTGGCCCTGGCTCGTGCGCGCGTGCGCGGTCCTGCTCGCGATCCTGCTCGTGCAGATGGGGATCGGCGAGTACCAGTACCGCACGTACGGAACGGTGCCGTGGTGGGTCGTCGTCGCGCACGTCGTCACCGCCGCCGTCCTGTTCGCGTGGACGGTGGGACTGGTGGCGCGACTCTGGCGCCCGATACGCCACTAAACTCTCGGAATGTCCGAGCTGAACGTCTCGTTCAGGCCGTCGCTGAAGCGCCCCGTCATGGTGGCGGCGTTCCGCGGATGGAACGACGGCGGCCAGGGCGCGTCTCTCGGCGCCGCCTATCTCGCGAAGCAGTGGAACGCCGCGCGCTTCGCCGAGATCGACCCGGAGTCGTTCTTCGACTTCCAGGCGGTGCGCCCGCACGTGTCGATGCCCGACGGTGAGATCCGCAAGGTCGACTGGCCCGACAACGGCTTCTTCCACGCGTCCGTCCCCGGTGCGGATCGCGACGCCGTGCTGCTGCTCGGGATCGAGCCGAACCTGCGCTGGCGCACGTTCTCCGGTCTCGTGCTCGAGCTCGCGCAGGACCTCGGCGTGGAGATGGTCGTCACGTTCGGCTCGCTGCTCGCCGACGTGCCGCACACGCGTCCCGCGCCGGTGACGGCGGCGGCGACCGATCCCAAGCTCGTGGAGGAGCTCGGCCTCGAGGTGTCGCGCTACGAAGGGCCGACAGGCATCGTCGGGATCGTCCACGATCTCTGCCGCGAGTCGGAGATCCCGTCCGTCAGCCTGTGGGCGGCGGTGCCGCACTACGTCTCGCTCGCGCCCAGCCCGCGCGCTGCGCTCGCGCTCGTGCGCCGCTTCGGCGAGCTCATGCGCGTACAGGTCGATCTCGACGAGCTGGAGGCGGCGGCGGAGGAGTACGCGGAGCAGGTGAGCGAGGCGGTCTCGACCGACGCCGATACCGCTGCCTACGTCGAGGAGCTGGAGCAGCGCGTCGACGCGCTCGCCGTCGAGGGCGACATCCCCTCGGGCGAGACGCTCGCCGCGGAGCTCTCGCGCTTTCTCCGCGAACGCGAGGAGCGAGACGACGAGGACGGCGGCCCCGACGGGCCGGCCGTCTGAGTGGTCGCGCTCCTCGAGGCGATCGCGTTCCTGCTCGAGGTCGCCGCGCTCGCGGCGTACGCCGTCTGGGGCGACCATGTCGCCGGGATCGGGCTGGCGATCGCGGCGCCCGTCGTCGTCGCGATCGTGTGGGGAGCGGCGCTGTCGCCGCGGGCGCGGATCCGTCTCTCTTCGGTGCCGAAGGTGGCGCTACGCCTCGGTGTGCTGCTGCTCGCCGCCGTCGCCCTCGGCTGGGCCGGGCACCGCGACTGGGCGATCGCCCTCGGCGCCGCCGTGCTCGCCGATACCGTTCTGCTGGGCGCTCTCGGGCGCGCCGTCCCCGGCGCCCGCTGACGGCTTCCGCCGCCGGCGCCGGCGCTTCGGGGCGGCGGGTGTGTCCTCGCCGGATGCCGCCTGCTCGGTCGTCGCCGGCGTGGCGCCGTTCGCGTCCGCGGGTGCCGCGCCCTTCTTGCGGCGGCGGCGCCGGCGTCGCGAGCTCGACGGCTGCTTCGGCGCGGGCAGGTTCTCGGAGAGCGCGAATGCCACCTCCTGCACCGTGCCGATCTTCTCGCGCGCGTCCTCCAGCACCTTCGTCGCGCGCGGCGTGTAGCCCTCGGCGGACGCGAGCAGCGCCGCACCGACCTGCACGGGCTGCTCGACCGCGGTCTGCGCGAGCTTCGCCGCGTTCTCCTCGTGCCGGTGCCCGCGCGAGTTGGCGAGCGCGCCGAGCAGGCGCTTCGCGTCCGGGTACTCGCCGGATGCGCGACGGTCCTGCACCTTGCGCGTCGCGCGTGCGAGCCGCCAGGTCCAGCGTGCGAGGATCTGATCCGGTGCATCCGGCTTTCCGTCCGCGATCGCTCGGAGGAGGATGCGGATCCCGGCGAGGCGCTCCTTCTCCCACGTCGGCGCCTGGCTGACGAGCGTGACGAGGTCGTCGAAGTCGGCGCGGTCGACGCGCATCGAGACGCGGTCCTGCAGCGCCATGAGACGGAGGCGCCGATTCGGGTTCTCCGCGGCGCACGTGGAGAGGAACGTCTCGAGCGCGGACTTGCTCGCCCGCCCCTCGGTGAGCTTCTGCACGAACGACGCGCGCTCGTCGAAGCGGATCTGGCGGCCGGCGATCGTCGCCCAGTACTTCTGCTCGTCCTCGTCGAGGAAGCGAGGATCGACGCGCTGCCACTCGCGCTGGATGACGGCGATGCGGCGGCGCACGTCGGGCGTGACCGGGACGAGCCACGGCGCCGGTGTCAGGCGGCGGCGAGCTCTCCGCTGCGAGCGGCGCCTCGGGGCGGGAGTGACTCGTGCGCCCTCGCGATAGAAGTCCGCGTCGAGCAGCGAGTGCAGCGAGATGACGCGCTCGTTGTGCGTCGCGCCCTTCGGGACGAAGTCGACGACGATGCCGGCTTCCTTGCGCGGGTGGAGACGCATGATGCGGCCGATGCGCTGCTGGTAGACGCGGCGCGACGCGGTCGGCGCGAGATGCATGCAGACGGTCGCGCGCGGCGAGTTCCAGCCCTCGGCGAGCAGCTGCGCGTTGATCAGCACGTTGATCTCCCCGCGCTCGTACGCGGCGAGCGTCTCGGCGAGGCGGACCGGCGGCGTCCGTCCCGACACCGCCTCCGCCTTCAGCCCGGCGGCGCGGAACTCCTGCGCGAGGTTGTAGGCATGGTCGACGCCGGCGGCGTAGACGATGCCGGGCGTGTGGTCGAAGCGATCGCGATAGAGGCTCGCGGCAGCCTGGTTCAGCGCCTGGTGGTCGAGCGTCTTGGCGAGAATCTCCTGGTCGAAGTCGCCTCCGACGATCGGCACCGAGTTGATCGCCGCCACCGGCGGCACGCGCAGGCAGCGCAGCGGCGCGATGAGCCCGCGGCGCGCGGCGTCCTGCAGCGGCAGGTCGTCGACCGAAGCGGGGAAGACGTCCGAGACCTGCTTCGCGATCAGCTGCTCGGTCGCGGTCATGCCGATGTAGATCGGCTCCGGGAACGAGCGGATGGCCGCCGACGTCTTCTCGCCGAGCGCGGTGTGCGCCTCGTCGCAGATCACCAGCTGGTATGCGTCGCGGTCGATCGTGTCGACGTGGCGCGCGAACCACGCGTACGTCTGGATGGTGAGCGGGTTCGTCTTCCGCGAGCGCATGCCCTTCTCGAGTGCGTCGGTGTAGCGGTCGGCGTAGCCCTCGGTCTTCAGGTCGCGCTCGAACTGCGAGACGAGCAGGCGGCGGTGCGTGAGGATGAGCACGCCGAGCGTGCGTGCCGCCTCGACGAACCCGGCGGCGGCGATCGTCTTGCCGGACGCGGTCGGGTGACGGAAGCGGTAGCGGCGGATCGCGCCCGGGTCCTGCTCTGGCGTCAGCTCCTCTTCGGCGGTCTCCTCCTCCTCGACGAACGTGTCGTCCTCGTCGTCCTCCTCCTCGACCTCGGCGCCGGCGTGCCCGTTGCCGTTCTCCTTCTCCTCCTCGCGCCGCTGCGCGGCGGCGATGAGCTCGGTGAGCATCCCGGCGAGCGCGTCCACCTGATGGCGGCGCAGCGCCGTGCCGGCTTTCGTGTGCGGCTCGGGCTCGGCGAGCACGCGCTCGAGGCCGAGCAAGAGGCCGAACCGGACCTTCCACTCGGACGAGGGCGCGGCGTGGCCGGCCTCCATCTCGCCGAGCGCGTCGTCGAGCGCCATCCGCCGCGCGGTGCCGGGCGCGAGGACGCGTGCGGGATCCTCGCCGTCGCGAAGGAACGGCTCGCCCGCCCACGCCTCGGCGCGGTAGGCCGCATCCACGAGCGGGTCGCCCGCGTCCGCGATGGGTGTCGTGTGCTGGATGGCTTCTTGCATATGCGCAGCACGCATTCGTGCTGCAGAACCTGCAAAGGTGCGCGCCGCTCGACGAGTCCCCTAGGCGAGCCGCGCAGATCCAGCATACCCGGCGCGGCGGAAGCGTCAACCTGGCCCGACGGGCCCGGCTAGCCGCCCAGGCCGCCGAAGATGGCGAAGGGGTTGGGCGGGGTCTCCTCCCAGACCACCTCACCGCCGAGCTCGACGCTTCCGTGCAGCCGTTTCGCCAGAGCCTCGGCGTCCTGCTTGGAGGCGGCGCCGACGATGAGGTAGTGGAACCGGCGAACCGGGTGGTAGCCCTCCGTCTCGAGCTGCTCGGCGAGCGTCCTCGCCTCGTCGCGGGAGCCGACCTGCACCCGGACCTCCCACGGGGCGAAGCCGTGGTCGACCTCCTCCTCTTCCCAGGTCTCGTCCTTCGGCTCGTCGTCCCAGCGCTCCTCGTCCTCCAGCCAGTGCTCGACCTTGCTCGTCTTCCCGACGACGCCGAGTGACTCGACCACCTTCCGGGCGCTCTCCGCCTCGGCGCGGGAGGAGGCGTAGACGAACACCTCGTCGCCGTCGCGGGAGACGGCGAGCCGGCGGTCCTTCAGCTCGCGCGCGAGCTCGCGGGCCTCGTCGTCCAGCTCCACGCCCAGCCGCTCGAGCAGGCGCTCGTGCACGTCCTCGACCTCGATGCGGATGCGCCAGTCGTCGGCCACTAGGCGGGAATCTTGCCCGACCGGGTGACCGCGCCGCCGAGGAACAGCGGCCAGCCGGCGCCGAGGATGAGGCACGCGTCGACGTCGGCGGGGTCGGCGACGACGCCCTCGGCCAGCAGATGCCGTACCTCGTCGGCGACCGCGTCGACGGCGTCGTCGCGGATCTCCTCCACGCTTCGGTTCTCGGCGCCGGCCGCCGCCTCGAGCGGGAACCGCTCCGGCCACGCGCCGTGCATCGTCTCCAGCACGTGCTGGGCGACGGCGGGCCCGACCATCTCGCGGAGGACGGAGGGCGCCATCGGCATGCCGAGCGAGAGGATGGCCTCGTCCGCGTCCTCCAGGCGCGCGCCCATGAGGGCGGTCGTCATGCGCGTGAGGAGGCGGTTGACGACGAAGCCCGGAGCGTCTGCGACGAGCACGCCCCGCTTCTTCAGCTTCTTCACGACGTCCCACGCCGTCGCGAGCTGCTCGTCGGTCGTGTGCGGGGTGCGCGCGATCTCGACGAGCGGCATCACCGCGACGGGGTTGAAGAAATGGAGCGCGACGTCGGCGCCCATCCCCTCGACGGAGAGCGAGGAGGTGTTCGTGGCGAGGATCGCGTCCGGCGCGACGGCGCGCGCCTGGGCGAGCACGTCGCGCTTCACGTCCAGGTCCTCGTACACCGCCTCGAGGATGAGGTCGCAGCCCTCGAACGAGGTCCAGTCGGTGCCGCCGTCGACGATCGAGCCGAGGAACGGCGTCACCTGTTCCCGGATCGCCGCCAGCGCCTCGTCCACGCGTGCCCGGTCGAGGTCGCGCAGCACGACGGGGACCTCGAGGCGGCGGAGGAACAGCGTCGCGAGCTGCGCGGCCATCAGGCCGGCGCCGACGATGCCGACCTTCTGCACCGTGCGCGGCTTCGCGTCGGGCAGGTTCGGCGGACGCTTCGCGCGCCGCTCGACGACCGTGAACGAGTACGCCGCCGCGCGCGCCTGCGCCGACACGAGCAGCTCCGCCATCGCGTCCTCCTCGGCGGCGTAGCCCTCGTCGATCGTCCAGTCGCGCGCGCCTGCGATGAGGTCGAGCGCGACGTAGGGCGCGCGCGTCGCGCCATGCACGGCGTCGTCGACACGCGCGCGGGTCTTCCGCACCACGTCTTCGAGCGCCGACCAGTCCGGGGCTTCGCGCTCGACCGCGAGCGACTCGGCGAACGCGAGCGACTCGTCCACGAACTCGACGGGGTCGAGCAGGCGGTCGGCAATGCCGAGCTCGACCGCTTCCGGCGCGGTGATGAGCGTGTTCTGGCGCAGCGGGTTGAGGACGATCACGCGCGCGGCCGCCTCGGGCCCGACGAGCTTCGGCAGGAGCTGCGTCCCGCCCCAGCCGGGGATGATCGAGAGCGCCACCTCGGGAAAGCCGACGTGCCGGACGTTGGACGCGATCGTCCGCGCGTCGCAGTGCAGCGCGAGCTCGAGCCCGCCCCCGAGGCACGCGCCGTTGATCGCCGCCACGGTGGGGAACGGCAGCGCGCGGATGCGGGCGAACAGCGCGTGCCCCGCGCGGATCCCGTCGCGGGGATCGTCGATGCGGCCGAACTCGTCGATGTCGGCGCCGACGCAGAAGACGAACGGCTTGCCCGTGAAGACGGCGGCGCTCCACTCGCCGCGTTCCAGCTCCTCCAGCACGGCGACGGCCGACTCGAACGCCGAGCGGCCGAGCGTCGTCGGCACGCGGTGGTCCTCGCCGTTGTCGATGGTGACGAGCGCGGCCGACCCGGCGCGGTTCAGCTTGAAGACGGTGTCAGCCAACGTTCTCCCAGAGGACGGCCGCGCCCATGCCCATGCCGATGCAGAGCGCGGTCAGCCCGTAGCGGCCGCTCCGCTCGCGCAGCCCGTACGCGAGCTGGGCGACGAGGCGGACGCCGGTGGCGGCGAGCGGATGGCCGCACGCGATCGCGCCGCCGTACGGATTGAGCCGCGGATCGTCGGGCGAGACGCCGAGCTCGTCGCACCACGTCAACACCTGCACCGCGAACGGCTCGTTCAGCTCGAAGAGGTCGACGTCGTCGAGGGCGATGCCCGCCTGCTCGAGGACGCGCCGCGTCGCCGGCACGGGCCCGATGCCCATCAGGTGCGGCTCGACGCCCGTGTACGCGTAGCCGACGAGGCGGAGCTTCGGCTCGAGGCCGAGCCGCTCGACCGCGGCGTCGGAGGCGAGCAGCGCGGCGGTGGCGCCGTCGGTCAGTCCGGCGGAGTTCCCGGCGGTGACGCGGCCGCCCGCGCGGAATGCAGGCTTGAGCCCGGCGAGCCCGTCCAGGCTCGTCTCGGGGCGCAGGAACTCGTCGCGGTCAGCGAGCTTCCATCCGGCATCGGTGAAGACCGACATCGGCACGACCGTCTCGCGCATGACGCCGTTCTCCCATGCCGCGGCCGCCTTGCGCTGCGACGCGAGCGCGAACGCATCCGCGCGCTCGCGCGTGATGGCGGGGAACGTGTCGTGCAGGTTCTCGGCCGTCCTCCCCATCACCGCCGCGGACTCGTCGATGAGGCGCTCGGAGACGAAGCGCGGGTTGAAGTCGACGTCCGCGCCCATCGGGTGATGGCCCATGTGCTCGACGCCGCCGGCGAGCGCGACGTCCGCGGCCCCGAGCGCGATCTCGCCCGCAGCCGCGGTCACCGCCGTGAGCGCGCCCGCGCACATCCGGTCGACGGCGAAGCCGGGAACCGTCTCCGGGATGCCGGCGAGGAGCGCGACGTCGCGGCCCAGCGTCAGCCCTTGGTCGCCGACCTGCGCGGTCGCGGCCATGACGACGTCGCCGATCGCCTCCGGCGGCACGGACGGGTTGCGGCGAAGCAGCTCGCGCACGGCCTTCACGGCCATGTCGTCGGCGCGCGTCCGCCAGAACTGGCCCTTCGGCCCGGCCTTCCCGAACGGCGTCCGGACGCCGTCGACGAAGTAGACCTCGTGCGCCTCCCGCATGACTGACCAGTCAATCACACGTTCGTAGACTCCCGGCATGGACTGGCTCGAGCAGGCGGCGGCCGCGACCGCGCGCTACGAGGGCGGCGCCGGGCGGGGGCTGGACCAGCGCCAGCTGACACAGCTTGCGAACGCGGCGTGGGCGGCCGGGCTCTGCTTCCTCATGGCCGGGCGCGACTCCGAGGCGCGGAAGTGGCTTCGGCAGGCGGCGCGGCGCTACCGCGAGAGCTGGGACGCAGGCGCGCCGCCGGAGTCGTGGGGCCGGCCGATCGCGGCGATGAAGGCGCTGCTCGTCGCCGGCGACGACGCGTCCGAGGCCGCGCAATGGGCGCTCGACGCCGGCGCCGCGCGGGCGGAGTCGCCGATCGGCCGCTACGCCGCCGCGCTCGCGTATCTCGTGCTCGGGGACGACATGCAGGCGCGGGTGCTCGCGGACACGATCGTCGAGCGGGACGACTTTCCGCACGACGTCGCGGACGCCGTCCTCATGATCGCCGGCGACGATCCCACCGACTACGCGATGGCGGTGGAGAGCATCCTCGACTCGTTCGAGCGGCGCAGCGAGTTCCTCGAGGACGTCCGCGTCGCCGACACGGTGCTCGCGCTGCAGGCGCTCGCCGCGCAGCGCGGCATCGCCGACGACCTGCCGGAGTCCGAGCTCCTACCGTAGAAGCCGCGCGGCGCCCGGGTCGAGCACGGCGGTGGTCGTGCCGGCGACGGCGCGGACGAGGCTGCCGGGCGTCGATCGCGTCGGCTCGCCGGCGAACGCGCGTGCGCACGCATCGGCCTTGTCGTCGCCGGCGACGAGGAAGACGATCGCACGCGCGGCGCGCAGCATCGGCAGCGTCAGCGTGATGCGATCGACGAACGGCTCGAGGTGCGCCTCGGCGCCGACGACGCGGCGCTCGGTCTCGTCCAACGTCGGCTGGTCGGGATAGAGCGAGGCGATGTGCCCGTCCGATCCGAGCCCGAGCAGCAGGAAGTCGAAACGGGCGAGCTCGCCGAGCTCGCGGTCGTAGTCCTCGGCGCCGGCCTCGCGCCCGAGCTCGCCGCGCATGCGGTGCACCGCGGACGGCTGCTCGGCGAGGTTGTCGAGCAGCGTGCGCTTCGCCATGCCGTAGTTCGACCGGTCGTCGTCGGGCGGCACGCACCGCTCGTCTCCCCACCACACCTCGACGCGGCTCCAGTCGGGCGCCCGCGCAGCGGCCAGCTCGTACGCGACTGCCGAGGTCGAGCCGCCCGTCAGGACGACGTGGCCGCCGGCGCGCGCCGCGTCGGCGAGCATGTCGGCCACCGCAGCGCCCGGGTCGTCCACGACGACGACGTCGATCTCACTCATGCGCGCTCGCCAGCTCGCCGGCGCGTGTCATGGCCGCCTGCACCGCGTTGAGCAGCGCCGCGCGGACGCCGGCCTGTTCCAGCTCGCGGATGGCGGCGATGGTGGTGCCGCCCGGCGACGTGACCGACTCGCGCAGCTCGACGGGATGCATGCCGAGGTCGCGCAGCTGCTTCGCGGTGCCGAGCATCGTCTGCACGACGAGGGTGGTCGAGATCTCGCGCGAGATCCCGAGGAGGATTCCGGCCTCGATCATCGCCTCGGCGAGGAGCGCGAAGTACGCCGGGCCCGATCCGGAGAGCGCGGTCACCGCGTCCATCGCCGACTCCGGCACGCGGACGACGCGGCCGAGATGCGCGAGCGCGTTCTCCGCGAGCGCGAGGTTCGCCTCGCGCGCGTGCGCACCTGCGCAGATCCCCGCCATCCCTTCGTGCACGGTGGAGGGTGCGTTCGGCATCGCGCGCACGACAGGAACGCCCGCCGCGACGCGAGCCTCGATCTGCGAGGTCGGGATGGCCGCGGCGACGGAGAGGACCGTCTGCTCGGCGGTGAGCGCCGGGCTCACCTCGTCGAGAAGCGCATCGATGTCCTGCGGCTTCACCGCCACGACGACGAGCTCGGCGCCGGAGACCGCGGCGGCGTTGTCGGTGCCCGCCGCAACACCGTGGCGCGCGCGCAGCTCCGCGGCGCGGTCCTCGGTCCGCGTGGTGACGACGATGTCCGTCCAGCCTGCGCCGAGCAGCCCGACGAGCAGCGCTTCGCCGATGCGACCACAACCGAGGATGGCGATCATGGCCGCTGAGTCTATGCAGCGGCCGCGGCGTCGAACGAGAGCAGGCCGCGTGCGAAGCCCGTGAGCATGTACACGCTCGCGATACCGGCGAACTCGCCGTACGGCTCGAGCAGCTCGGCCGTCTCCCAGCCCTCGACCGGACGCCCGCGCATCGCGCGCAGGAGCTTGATGAGGCCGAGGTCGCCGACGAGCCCGTGATCCCAGCGGCCCAGGCCTTCGAGGCAGACGACGCCGACCGACCAGGGGCCCAGACCGCGCTCGCGCTCGAGCCGCCGGATGACCGCGTCCGTCGGATGGTCGCGCAGCCGCTCGAGGTCGAGCGAGCGACAGAGGCGGACGAGCGAGGCGCCGCGGCGCGCGTGCAGGCCGAGCTGCCGCAGCTGCGCCGGCGAGAGCGCGCCGAGCTCCGCCGCCGTCGGTGCCACGTGCAGGCGCTCCGTGCCGGGAGCGCAGAGCGTGCGGATGATCGTCTGCTCGAGCCGCCGCGCGCGCTTCGCCTCGATCAGCTGTCCGCAGAATGCGCGGAGCAGCGACTGCGCCACCGTCGCCACGCGCACGGGACGCAGCCCGCGCAGCTCCCGTGACGCGCGGCCGAGGAATGCGTCGCCGCGCACGCGCTCGAGGAACGGCGAGTGGTCGTCGTCGAGGGCGAGCAGCCAGCGGAGCCGCTCGGCTCCCTCGACGGAGTCGGCGGTGACCGTAACCGCACCCGACGGCGCCTGCCTCGCGCGTGCGATCTCGATGCGGCCGTCGACGGACAGCAACTGCGTGACGATGCCGTCGCGGACGGTACGCGTCGCGTCGCTCGCGAAACGCGCCGAGAGGGCGAGCGAGTACGGCCCCTTCGGTGTGACCGCGAGCTCGACGCTCACCGCTCGGCGCGCGCGTGCTGCGGAGCAGCGCGCATGCCCAGCTCGGCGGCGCGGTCGAGCACGTCGAGCGCCTCCGACTCCCTGCCCGCCTGCCGGAGCATCTGACCCCAGGCCCGGCACGCGTTGGCGGCGGGACGCCACCAGCCCGCGGCCTCGAGCCGTGCGACGGCGTCGGCATACGTCGTGCTCGCCTCGTCCACGTCGCCGCGCAGCGCGAGACCGGCGGCCAGGGCCGCGAGCGCCTCGCCCTTGTCCGCGTCGTTCGTGTCGACTGCGATCGCCTCGCGCGCGAGCGCGATCGCACCCTCGGCGTCGCCCGAGAGCGCCGCGATGCGCGAGCGCTGCACCTTGATCTCCAGCGCGTCGTGCGATCCCGGCGTGGGGCCGAGCAGATGCTCCGCCCGGTCGAGATGCTCCGACGCGATCGCGGGCCGGCCGCGCTCGAGGCAGATCGCGGCGGCGAGGACG
>JAFALP010000299.1 GCA_019234175.1 Actinomycetota bacterium
CGCCGCGAGACGGCGGCGCCGCTTGTCGAGGAGCGACGAGAGCTCCGGTGCTGCGACTGCCGGCTGGCGCACCTCCGCCATCAGTGCCTCCCCGCCGTGGCCAGGCCTTCTGTCGCCGCGATCAGCTCTTCGTCGTCGAACGGCGGCTCGGTGAACTCGGCGAACACCTGGCCGCGAACGAGGATGACGACGCGGTCGCAGATCTGCAGGTCGTCGAACTCGTCGCTCGCGAGCAACAGGCTGGCGTCGTTGTCGGCGCTGAGGTCCGCGAGCGCGGAGAGGAGAAGTTCCTTCGACGCCACGTCGACGCCTCGCGTCGGCGTGATCGCGACGATGAGCTTCGGCTTGCTCGCGACCGCGCGCGCGACCGTCACCTTCTGCTGGTTGCCGCCGGAGAGCTCGACGACGCGCTGGTTGAGCCCGCGGGACACGAGCGAGAGCCGGTCTGCGAGCGGCTGCGCCGCGCGCGCCCGAGCGGACGGCTTGAGGAGGCCGAGCGGCCCGGCCAGGCGGCCCGCGATGCTCATCGTCATGTTCTCGGCGCAGCCGAGCTCGCCGACGAATCCTTCCAGCCACCGGTCCTCGGGTACGTACCCGATCCCTGCGGCGAGGGCGGCGTCGGGGCGTCCCGGTGGGAGCGGCTTCCCTTCGAAGCGCACCGCCCCGGATTCGTAGCCGTGCGCTCCCGCGATGACGCGGCCGAGAGTCGCGACCCCCGCGCCAAGTAGCCCGGTGACTCCGACGCGCTCGCCGGCCTCGACCGTCAGGGAGGCGCCGAGGAGCGAGCCACGCGGCGACGCCGCCACGACATCCGTCACGACGAGTCGCGCTTCGGACGCGTCCAGCATGCGCCGTCGCACCGTCGTCCGGGCCGGCGACGAGGGCGTGTCGATGTCGCCGACCATCGCGCCGACGAGCTCGTCCTCGGTGAGCTTGACGGTCGGTGCGTTCATCACAGCCTCGCCGTCTCGGAGGACGACGACCTCGTGGCAGATCTCGAAGACCTCCTCGAGGTGATGGGAGATGTAGAGGACGGCCACGCCGGACGCGACAAGGGTGCGCACCCGTTCGAACAGACGCCGGACGGCGTCGCGTTCGAGCGCCGCAGTCGGCTCGTCGAGGAGGAGCACTCGGGTTCCGCGAGCGAGCGCGCCCGCGATTTCGACGATCTGGCGTTGCTCGACCGTGAGGGTGCCGCACTCGACGGCCGGATCGACGTCGAAGTCCCACTCGCGTAGGAGGCTGCGTGCGCGTGCGCGCGTCGCGCGCCAGTTGACGAGACCTCGCTCACCGGGGAGATCGCCCAGGAAGATGTTCTCGGCAACGGTCAGCTGTGGGACGACCATCGAGTGCTGAAAGACGGTCGAGATGCGACCCCGCCACGCGCGAACATCGCCGATGGGCGGCGCGAGTTCGCCGGCAAAGCGGATCACGCCGATGTCGGGTGCTTGCAGGCCGGAGAGAATCGAGACCAGCGTCGACTTCCCCGCACCGTTGCGCCCGACGAGGCCGAGGCACCGGCCGGCCTGCAGCGCCGCGTCGACCCCGCGCAGAGCCTCGGTGCTGCCGAAACGCTTGCTGACGCCGATCGCCTCGACGATCGGCGTGGCGCGCTCGGTGGGTGGAGTGGATTCGCTCATCGATTCGATTCGACGCGTGCGAGGCGATTCTGACCGGCGGGCGGCGCCGTGGCACCGCCCGCCGGCAGCGGGTCGAACCCCCTAGGGCTTCGGCACGCCTGCGCAGACGCCGCCGTGTGCAGCGCCGTAGACGTTGCCCCACAGCTTCGCGTTGCCGACGGCCGTGGTGGGAATCGGCGCGGTAACGCCGGGGATCCCCTTACCGGTTAGTGAAAGCGCCGTCTTGGTGACGAACGGTGCGACGATCGGGTCGCCGAGATTGACGTCGCCCTTGTAGGTGACGTTCTGGAGCGACGGAGCCCCGATGGCGGGCTCGCCGACCTTCAGCACCTTGCCCTGCGCAGCGTCGAGTGCGTAGGTGAGGGCCCCCTGCGCGTACAGGTTCGCCGGCTGTGAGGAGGCCGCCGACATGTCGCCGCGCTGGATGTCGCACATCTCGTACGGGACGCCGTCGTCGCCGATGATGATCACCTTTCCGGTGAGACCATGCTTGGCGACGGCCGCGATTGCCGCGGGATCAGGCCCGCTGTACTGGTCGTAGATCGCCTTGACCTTCGACCCGTACGCCGCGAGCGCGGTCTGGATGTCGGTCGCCGCCGTAGCCTCGACCCAGACGGTCGGCTCCGACAGGACCTTCACGCCGGGATCGTTCTCCTTCATGCACTGGTTGAAGCCGTTCGTCCGGTCGGCGCCGTTCGAAGACGTCAGGTCGCCTTCGATGTCGACGACGTCACCGGAGCGGACGTACTTGCTGATGTAGAGGCACGCAGCCTCGCCGTACTGGAGGTTCGAGGCGCGGACGACCATGTACACCTTGCCGACGCCCACGATCGTGTCGACGGAGATGAGCTTCACTCCGTGCTTGGCGGCGTAGTCGATCGCCGGCCCGAGGCTCACAGCGGTCTCCGGATTGACGATCACCGCCTTGGCGCCCTTGTTCACGAGCTCCTCGACCTGCTGGTTCTGCAGCGCTGCGTTCGTGCCCGCGAGCAGCGGACCGATCAGCTTGATGTTCATCTGCTTGGCGTACTGCGTCTCGTAGTTGATGTACGCAGACCAGAACGCCGTGTTGTTGTAGGTCAAGGCGACTCCGATGGGCACCGGGGCCGACGCCTTGCGCGCGGCATGAGCCGACGAGCCCTGCAGGCTGATTCCAGCTGTGGCAGCGGCCAGCACGGCAGCGCCGAGCAAAGCCACCCGCCGCTTCCGAACTCTCATCTCTCCCTCCTCGGTCGTCCGTTGGACGTATGCCGTCCACATGGGTCGGGACTTCTAACGGATTGACCCGATCTTTGTCAAGGTGCATACTCGACATCGCAGCGAAATCGGGGTGATGAGGCCAGAATGCACCAGACTTTGACCCGATCTTTACGGTAGCTCCTGAACTCCTTCGTATTATCGTAATATCATTAACCGATGACGGCAGTCTTCTACGACGGTGCAGGCTCGTTCTCGGTCGGGAACTCCGTTCCGCAACCGCCCGCGGCCGGCGAGGTTCGCCTCGAGGTCGCCTACTGCGGGGTGTGCGGCACCGACCTGCACATCGCGCACGGTGCGATGGACCAGCGCGTGCGCGCACCGCAGGTGATCGGCCACGAGATGTCCGGGACCGTCGCCGAGGTCGGCGCGGGCGTCGACGGCTTCCGGGTCGGCGACGCCGTCGTCGTGCGGCCGCTGGACGCGCGCGCCGAGACCGCGGCCGACAAGGGCCACAGCCACGTGAGCCGCGGGTTGAAGTTCCTCGGCATCGACACGCCCGGCGCGTTCCAGAGCTCCTGGACGGTCCCGGCATTCACGTTGCACCATCTGCCCGCGACCGTCGACCTGCGGCTCGCCGCGCTCGTCGAGCCGCTCGCCGTCGCGTGCCACGACGTCCGGCGGGCCGAGTTGCGCGCGGGGGAGACCGCGCTCGTCATCGGCTCCGGGCCGATCGGCCTTCTCGTCGCGCTCGTCGCGCGCGCAACGGGCGCGCGCGTCGTCGTCAGCGAGGTCAATCCCGCGCGTCGCGCATTC
>JAFALP010000303.1 GCA_019234175.1 Actinomycetota bacterium
CGCGCTCGGCGACAAGGTGGAGGTTCCGACGCCCGACGGTCCCGTCTCGCTGAAGATTCCCGCCGGCTCCGAGGACGGCAAGCTGCTGCGCATCAAGGGCCGCGGCGCGCCGAAGCTGAACGGCTCCGGGAAGGGCGACGTGCTTGCGCGCGTGCACATCCAGGTGCCGAAGCGCGTGAACAAGCAGGAGCGCGAGATCCTCGAGGAGCTCAAGAAGGTGGGCGGCTGATGAACGACCGGCCCATGTACATGATCAGCGTCGCCGCCGAGCTCGTCGGCATGCACCCGCAGACGCTGCGCATCTACGAGACGAAGGGTCTCGTGCGTCCGCAGCGCACCCCGGGCGGCACGCGCCTCTACTCGGAGGCGGACGTCGAGCGGCTGCGCATCATCCAGCGTCTCACCGGCGAGCTGGGGCTGAACCTCGCCGGCGTCGAGCTCGTGCTCCGGCTCGAGGACGAGCTTCGCAAGGCGCACGCCCAGATCGAGCGCCTCCAGCTCGAGAAGCAGCAGGAAGTGAACCGCGTGCACAAGCACTACCGCCGCGACCTCGTGCCGTATCGCGCCGAGCGGCTCCCCGAAAGAAGGTAAAGGCATGGACTTCAACAAGCTCACGATCAAGTCGCAGGAGGCGGTCGCCGCCGCGCAGGAGCTGGCGCGCCGCATGGGCAATCCCGAGCTCTATCCCGAGCATCTGCTCATCGCGCTGCTCGACCAGGAGCTGCCGCGCGAGCTCGTTCCCGATGCCGACTCGCTGCGTGCGCAGGCCGAGGCGACGCTCAGGACGAAGCCGCGCATCGAGGGTGCACAGCAGCAGCCGCAGGTGTCGGCCGCGCTCTCGCGCGTGCTCGACAAGGCGTTCGACGAGGCGAAGCGCATGCAGGACGACTACGTGTCGACCGAGCACCTGCTGCTCGCGCTCGACGTCGTCCCGCGCGAGCAGCTGGAGGCGAAGATCGCCGCCGTACGCGGCGGGCAGCGCGTCACCTCGCAGGATCCCGAGGGCACCTACCAGGCGCTGTCCAAGTTCGGCCGCGATCTCACCGAGGCGGCCGAGCAGGGCAAGCTCGACCCGGTCATCGGCCGCGACGAGGAGATCCGCCGCGTCATCCAGGTTCTCTCGCGGCGCACGAAGAACAACCCGGTGCTGATCGGCGAGCCCGGCACCGGCAAGACGGCGATCGTCGAGGGCCTCGCCCAGCGCATCGTCGACGGCGACGTGCCGGAAGGCTTGAAGGGCAAGCGCGTGTGGGCGCTCGACGTCGGCGCGCTCCTCGCCGGGGCGAAGTACCGGGGTGAGTTCGAGGAGCGGCTGAAGGCGGTCCTCAACGAGGTGAAGAACGCCGAGGGGAACCTCGTGCTGTTCATCGACGAGCTGCACACGATCGTCGGCGCCGGCTCGGCCGAGGGCGCTGTCGACGCGGCGAACATGCTGAAGCCCATGCTGGCCCGCGGCGAGCTGCGCTGCATCGGCGCGACGACGCTCGACGAGTACCGCAAGTACATCGAGAAGGACGCGGCGCTCGAGCGCCGCTTCCAGCCGGTGTTCGTCGGCGAACCGTCGGTCTCCGACACGATCGCGATCCTCCGCGGCCTGAAGGAGACGTACGAGTCGCACCACGGCGTCCGCATCCGCGACGCCGCGCTCGTCGCCGCCGCCGTGCTCTCGCACCGCTACATCTCCGACCGCTTCCTGCCCGACAAGGCGATCGACCTCGTGGACGAAGCCGCGTCGCGGCTGCGCATGGAGATCGACTCGTCGCCGGTCGAGCTCGACGAGGCCGAGCGGCGCGTGCGCCAGCTCGAGATCGAGCTCGCGTCGGGGCCGTCCAACCGCGAGGCCCTCGAGGAGGAGCTCGCGCAGGTGAAGGAGCGGCGCAATGCGCTCGCGGCGCGATGGGAGCGCGAGAAGGCCGCGCTCGACCGCATGAAGGAGATCACGAAGCGCGTCGAGGAGCTGAAGCGCGAGGCCGAGCGCGAGGAGCGGGCAGGCAACCTGCAGCGCGTCGCCGAGATCCGCTACGGCGAGCTTCCGCAGCTGGAGAAGGAGCTGTCGGAGAAGCAGCTCGACGATCCCCTCGTGAAGGAGGAGGTCGACGAGGACGACATC
>JAFALP010000377.1 GCA_019234175.1 Actinomycetota bacterium
GCGACGTGACCGAGCATGTCTCACCGCGGCTCGCGGGATACGCGACGCTCGCGGCGGCGGGGCTTCTGGCGGCACTCCTCCTCGGGCGCGTCGAGCTCGTCGCCGTCGCGGCGCCGTTCGTCCTCGCCGTCGTCGTCGCGCCCGCGCTCGCTCGCTCGCCTCGCCTCGACGCCACGGTCGCGCTCGATCGCGAGCGCGGGCTCGAGAACGACGTGGTCGACGCCTCGGCGACGCTGTCGTCGCCGGACGCGGCGTTCGTCGACGTCCTGCTCCAGCTTCCGAACGGGCTCCGCACCGACGCACCGAACCCGCGGACGATCGCGCTCGAGGCCGGCGAGCCGCGCATTCTCGAGCTCCCCCTCCACTGTGACCGCTGGGGCGCATACGTCCTCGGCCCGGTGCCCGTTCGCGCGCACGACCGGCTCGGCTTCTACGCGTGGGAGTCGCGGCTCGGCGGCTACGCGCCGCTCCGCGTGTACCCGAGCGTGGAGACGCTGCGCACGCTGCTCCCGCCGGTCGAGACGCAGGTGTTCATCGGCAACCAGGTGTCGCGCACGAAGGGCGACGGGATCGAGTTCGCCGACATTCGCGCGTGGGCGCCGGGCGACCGGCGCCGGCGGGTCAACTGGCGCGCGACCGCGCGCCGCGGCGACCTCTGGGTGAACGAGCAGCATCCGGAGCGGAACACGGACGTCGTCCTCTTCCTCGACACGTTCACCGACGCGCGCACGAGCGGCCGCGGGACGCTCGATCTCACCGTTCGCGCCGCGACCTCCCTCGCGCACCGGTACCTGCAGCGCAAAGACCGCGTCGGAATCGTCAGCTTCGGCGGCTTTCTGTCGTGGCTGCTGCCGGGGTCCGGCACGCGGCAGCTGTACCGCATCGTCGACTCGCTCCTCCAGATGGACATCGTCCTCAGCTATGCAGCGCGCGACGTCGATGTGCTTCCGCCGAGGTCGCTGCCGCCGAAGGCGCTCGTCATCGCGCTGTCGCCGCTGCTCGACCCGCGTGCCGCTGCCGCACTCATCGATTTGCGCGCGCGCGGATTCGACCTCGTGGTCGTGGAGGTGTCGCCGATGCCGTTCGTCGAGGTCGGAGACGGCGAGCTCGATCGCCTGTCGTTCCAGCTCTGGCGGCTCACGCGCGAGGCGATGCGACTGCGGTACCAGCAGGCGGGCGTTCCGGTCGTCGAGTGGCTCGACGGCGTCCCCCTCGACGTTCCGCTGGAGGAGGCGGCGGCATTCAGGCGTTCCGCCGGAACCGCGCGCGCGTAGGCCTCGCGGCCGCGTCGGCGGCGGTGTACGCGGCCGTGCTCGTCGACGTCGTCGCGCACGCGCCGAAGGCCGCTCCCGGGACGGCGACGCTCGGCGCGCTCGGCGCGGTCGTCCTCGTCTATCTGCTCGTGCGCGCGACGCCGGCAGCCCTTGCATGGCCGCCGGCGCTCCTCGGGGCTGGATACGCGATCGCCATCGTCGTGCACGGAAGGAGCGTCGACGACGCGGCTCCGCTCGTCGCGGTCGGGCTGCTGCTGTGCGGCGAGCTCGCCTCGTGGTCGATTGACGCCCGGCTGCGCATCGCCACGGAGCGCGTTGTCGTGCGTGCCCGCGCCGTCGCCCTCTCCTCGTTGGCGTTCGTCTCGCTCGGAGTCGCAGCGCTCGTCGTCGCGCTGGCGTCGGCGCCCACTGGCGCAGGCCTCGCGTGGACGGCGCTCGGCGCGGCAGCGGTCGTCGGAGTCGTCGCCGTCGCGGTCGGCCTGGCGCGACGCGCCTAGCGCTCGTCCGGGTCGGGACTCGGCGCGCCGCCCGGCCCGCTCATCGCCACGCCGTCCTCGACGACGATCTCGTCGGGGCGAGCATGCCGGTACGCGTCGCTCTGGACGCCGCCGCGAGGATCGCCCTCGCGGTCGAGCGCGTGCACGTCCCCCTGCTGCTTGTCCGCGCGGTGCTTCTCCCCGCGCCTGCGCCAGAGGCCGCACATGGGGGCCTGCGTTCCCGGGGCGCCGCTACACTAACCGCCGGTTCGGGGCGCATTCGTCTAGTGGCCTAGGACACCGCCCTCTCACGGCGGCGGCACGGGTTCGAATCCCGTATGCGCCTCTTGAAACCCCTATTTTGCAGGGGTTTTTTAGTTTTCCACAACTCGTGCTCTCGCAAAAAAGCCGCGTAGCAGGTCTTTTGCAAATGAGGCAACGAAGCGGCGGGAGCAGGAGTTTCACACTTTCGTTCGGCAAACGTCCGCCTATGCGTGCCTTGTAACTTCACGCCAAAACATGCCTTTTTGCAGGAGTTCTCCGCGAAGATGGCAGATACTGGACATATCCCGTATGCGCCTTGCCACGAGCCACATACTCCGGGATCCGTCCCTCGCCCGCGGCCAGTCCGCGGCCAGGTCCGCCGCACCACCCGCCTCGCCCTCCGGAGGCGACTAGAACTCCAGAGTGGGCGTCAGAGCGACCGTTCGCTAGCGT
>JAFALP010000392.1 GCA_019234175.1 Actinomycetota bacterium
TCGGAGGGCGCGGAAGTGCTCTTCCGCGTCGACGACCTCGACATCGACCTTCCCGTGTTCACCACGCGCCCGGACACGCTGTTCGGTGCGACGTTCTTCGTCGTCGCACCCGAGCACCCGTTCGTGGACGCGCACGCGAGCGACGAGGCGAAGGAGTACGCGAAGCACGCAGGTGCAAAGCGGACCGAGGAGCGCGCGGCCGAGACGGAGAAGACCGGCGTCTTCACCGGCCGCTACGCGACGAACCCCGTCAACGGCGAGAAGCTTCCGATCTGGGTTGCCGACTACGTCCTGATGGATTACGGAACGGGCGCGATCATGGCCGTGCCGGCGCACGACGAGCGCGACGCCGAGTTCGCGGAGACCTTCGATCTCCCGTTCGTCACGGTCATCGACCCGGACGACAAGCTCGTCAACTCCGGGCAGTTCAACGGCCTGCGCGCCGACGATGCGAAGAAGGCGATCGTCGAGTGGCTGCACGAGGAGGGCCGCGGTGCGTCCGCGGTCTCGTACCGGCTCCGCGACTGGAGCTTCTCCCGGCAGCGGTACTGGGGCTGCCCGATCCCGATCGTCTACTGCGACGCGTGCGGCATCGTCCCCGTCCCCGACGACGAGCTGCCGGTCCTGCTCCCCGACATCGACGACTACCAGCCGAAGGGGAAGGCGCCGCTCGCCTCCAACGAGGAGTGGATCAACGTCGCCTGTCCGAAGTGCGGCGGCGCCGGGCGTCGCGACCCCGACACGATGGACACCTTCGTCGACTCGTCGTGGTACTTCATCCGCTACGTCGACCCGCACAACGACCACGCGCCGTTCGACCGGCACGTCGTCGACTACTGGCTGCCGGTCAGCCTCTACATCGGCGGCATCGACCACCTCAACGGGCACCTCCTCTATTCGCGCTTCTTCGTGAAGGCGCTCAACGACATGGGGATGCTCGGCTTCCGCGAGCCGTTCGGGCGCCTCTTCCACCAGGGCTGGGTCCAGCTGGGCGGGACGAAGATGTCGAAGACGAAGGGCAACCTCGTCGGGCCGGAGGACTTCGTGAACGAGTACGGCGCCGACGCCGTGCGCACGTACATCCTCTTCATGGGGCCCGCCGACCAGGACATGGAGTGGACCGACAAGGGCATCGAGGGGATCGTCCGCTTCCTCCGCCGCCTGTGGCGCGTCGTCCACGAGGTTGCCGAGCGGGCGCCTGCCGACGGCTCGGGCACGAGCGAGCTCGCGCGCAAGGCGCATCAGACCGTGGCGAAGGTGACCGACGACGTGCTGCGCCGCATCCAGTTCCACACGCCGATCTCCGCGGTGATGGAGCTCGTCAACGCCATCTCCGAGGATCCGGCCGCGGAGGACGCACGCTTCGCCACCGAGACCGCCGTCTCGCTCATCCAGCCGTACGCGCCGCACCTCGCCGAGGAGCTGTGGGCGGCGCTCGGTCACGAACGGCTGTGGGAGCAGCCGTGGCCGGAGCCCGACCCCGCCGCGCTCGAGCACGAGACGTTCGAGCTCGTCGTCCAGGTCAACGGGCGCGTGCGCGACCGGTTCGTCGTCGATGCGGACCTGAGCGAGGACGAGCTCGTCGCGCGCGCGCTCGCCTCCGAGCGCGTGCAGGCCCATGTCGACGGCGCGACGGTGCGCAAGACGATCGTCGTCCCGGGGAAGCTCGTGAACATCGTCGTGGAAGCCGCGACGGTCGCGTAACGGTTTCGCCGCGACGATCGCGGCATGGATCACCGCCGCCTCGTCTTCATCGGCGTCGCCGTCGCGGTGGCGGCAGTCCTTCTCGTGCCGCATCTCTTCGGCGGCAACAGTGCGGCGAAGACGACGTTCGCGCCCATCCGCGACGCGAAGCCCCCGCGCGCCGCGGCGGCGCCGCAGCTCGTGGTCGACGTCGCCGGCGCCGTCCGCCGGCCGGGCCTCTACCGCCTCGCTCCGGGCACGCGGATCGCCGACGCGGTCGCCGCCGCCGGCGGCACCACCGCGAAGGCCGACTCGACGCTCGTGAACCTCGCCGCGCCGCTCGCGGACGGCGAACAGGTGCTCGTGCCTGCACGCGGCGCCGCCGCCGGCGGGGCTCCGTCCCCGACCGCGCCCCTCGATCTGAACACGGCGAGCGCGGAGCAGCTCGATGCGCTTCCCGGAGTCGGGCCGGCGACGGCGCAGAAGATCGTCGACTACCGCCAACAGCACGGGCCGTTCCACACCGTCGACGAGCTCGAAGGCGTCCCCGGCATCGGCCCGTCGAAGCTCGCGCAGCTGAAGGGCCTCGTGATTCCCTGATCCGGCCGACCGCGTACGCGGCCGCGCTCTGCGTCGGGCTCGCGTTCGCGAACGTCGCGCGCTTCTCGCCCGCGCCGGCCGCTCTGGCGCTCGCCTGCGCACAGCCTTCCTGCGCGTTCGCCGTCGCCGGCTGGTGGTGGGGAAGCCACCGGCTGCACGAGCTCGACCGCAGCGTCCTGCTCGGGCGCGTCGACACCGCGGAGCGCGCTCTGGTGGAGACGGAGGAGCCGCCGCGCGTCGGCCGATTCGACGTCCGCATGCGTGCCCTCGTGCTCCGCTGGGGGGCGCTTCGCCCGCACGAGCCCGTGCTCCTGCAGCTCCCGGCCGGGCGTGCGCCGCCGCAGGGAACGAGGCTCTCTCTCGTCGGCATCCTGCGGCCCCCGAGCGGGCCGACCGCCGCGTGGCTCCGCCACCAGGGCGTGCACGTGGTCCTGCACGTGAAGCAGTGGCGGGTGATCGGCCGCCGAGGCGGCGTCGCCGGCCTCGGTGACGCGGTGCAGCGGTGGCTCGCCGCCGACTCCACCGTCGGGCTCCGCGGCGAGCGGCAATCCGTGCTGCGCGCGATCGTGCTCGGCAATGCGCAGGGCATGGACGACTCCCTGCTCGCGCGCTTCCGGGCCTCCGGCCTCTATCACGTCCTGGCCGTCGACGGCTTGAAGGTGGCGACCGTTGCCGCTGCCGCGCTCGCGCTCGCCCGGTTCGCCGGCATCGCGCGTGTCGCGGCGGAGCTCGCGGCGCTCGCCGCCGTCGGCGCCTACACGCTCGCGGCCGGGCTCCATCCATCGGTGGTGCGCGCGGCGGTGGCGGCTGCACTCGGATCGCTCGCGTGGATGACTGCGCGCGACCGCGACCGCTGGCATGCGCTGCTCGTCGGCGCCCTCGTCCTGCTCGCGTGGAACCCGATGTTCGTCCTCGACGCCGGCTTCGAGCTCTCGTTCGCCGCCGTGGCCGCGATCTTCGTCGTCACGCCCCGCGTCGTCCGCGCACTCGCCGGCCATCCGGTGCCGAGGCCGTTCGCGCAGCTGATCGGCGTCTCGACGGCATGCGGTCTCGCCACGGCGCCCGTGACCTGGTTCCAGTTCCACCAGGTCTCGCTGGTCACCGTCCCGGCGAATGTCGTCGGCGTGCCCGTCGTCGCTGAGATGCTCGTCCTCGCGCTCATGACGGCTGCGACCGCGCCGGTGGCGCCGCCGCTCGCCCGCGCGCTCGCGCACGTGAACGGCTGGGGCGCGGCGTTCGTCGCCGGTTGCGCTCGTTTCTTCGGCGGGCTGCCCGGAGCGCAGGTGACGTCGCCCGCCGGCGCCGCTGCGCTCGCAGCCTGCGCGCTCCTGGTGGCCGCCTATGCTTGGCATCGTGGCGGCGACGGAGCTGAAGCCGGTCTATCTGCTCTCCGGCAGCGACTCGCCGAAGATCGCTCGCGCCTTGCGCCGCCTCCGTGACCGCGTCGGGGAGGACGCAATCGAGCATCTCACTGCCCGCGAGGCGAGCGGCGAGGATGCGGTGGCGGCCTGCAACGCGCTCGGCCTGTTCGTCGACTCCGCACGACTCGTCATCGTCGACGAGGTGCACACGTGGAAGGCGCCCGACGCGAAAGCCGTCGCCGACTATCTCGCGTCACATGCGCCGTCGACGGTGCTCGCGCTCGTCGCCGAAGAGATGAAAAAGGACGCCCCACTCGCGAAAGCGGTGGCGAAGGCCGGTGAGCTGCTCACGTACGACGTGCCGAAGCGCCGACTGGCCGAGTGGGTGACCGAGCAGTTCTCGCGACTCGGTGCAAAGGCGGACCGCGACGCGTGCCGCGCGCTCGTCGAGGTCGTCGGCGACGATCTCGACGAGCTGTCGAGCGAGATCGACAAGCTCGCCACCTGGGCGGGCGGCGACACCATCACCGTCGCCACGATCGAGGAGCTCGCCGTCGGGCGCGCGGAGACGCCGATCTTCTCGCTCACCGACGCGTGGGGAAGACGCGACGTCGGCGCCGTGCTCGCGACGGCCGAGTCCCTTCTCGAACGGTCGCATCGCCCGCGCTCGGGCGAGCTCATGCGCATCGTCGCCTCACTCGTCTCGCACGTCGGCCGCGTGCGCCGTTGTCAGCAGCTCGCCGATGAGGGGGTGCGTCCGCGCGACGCGGCGGCGACGCTGAAGATGCATCCGTTCGCAGCGGAGAAGGCGTTCGCCCAGGCGGCGAACTTCTCTGCGGAGGAGCTCTCGGCGGCGTTCGTCCGGCTGTCCGAGCTGGACGCGGCGGTGAAGGGCGGCTCGCGCATGCCGAGCGATCTCGAGCTCGACCGGGCGCTCGTGGACATCACGCGGCGCGCCGCGTAGGGCTTACTTCGAGAGGAGCTTCGCGGCCTGCGCCTTGCGACGGGCGGCGGTGTTCTTGTGCAGCTTGCCGCGGGCGGCGGCCTTGTCGAGCCAGCTGACGAGCTCGCGGTGCCGCTCCGTCGTGTCGGCGGCGTCCGCCTCCTTGAGGCGGCGCATGAGCGTCTTCGCCGTCGAGCGCCAGCGAAGGTTCTCGAGGCGCTGGCGGGAGGCCTGGCGGACGCGCTTTTCCTGTTGCTTGATGTTCGGCAAAGCGGGCGGATGGTAGCAGCGGGCAGGAGAGACCGGGCTCGGCGGGAACACCCGCCCATGACCGACAAGGAGCGTCGCACGAGCGACGACCGCCGCACCGGCAAGGACCGCCGGAAGCGGGACGACGGTCCGCCCGGCGGCAAGGAACGGCGCACGACTGGAGACCGCCGTTCGGGGAAGGACCGCCGGCGCCCCTGACAGGCCCGGCTCCTATCCTCAGTCCGTGAGCGACGTCGACCGCGATCGCGACCTGCGGCGGCTGGAGCGCGACCGCCAACGGCGAGAGCAGGGCCGCCCCGCGTACTTCCAGCGCCCGGAATCCCTCGACCGCTGGCCCCTGCTCGCGGACATCTCCGAGCAGCCGACGATGGCGCTGCCCATCCCGCCGCACCGCGACGAGGTCGCCGAGCCGGCGCAGCGGCGCGCGGTGTCGGCGGCGATCTTCGCCGTCGCGACAGGGCTGTCGCGCGTCTTCGGGCTCGTCCGCGAAGTCATCGCGGCGTACTACTTCGGCGCCTCCGGGCGGATCAACGCGTTCACCGTCGCCTTCCAGGTCCCGAATCTCGTGCGCGCGCTCGTCGCCGACGCAGCGCTGTCGTCGGCCTTCGTCCCGGTCTTCAGCGAGTTGCTGGAGAAGGGCGAGCGAAAGCGCGCGTGGCGCGTCGCCTCGACGCTCTTCTGGCTCATGTTGCTCGGGCTGACCGCGCTGACCGCGATCTTCGTGCTCGTCGCGCCGTGGGTCATCGGCATCTTCGGCAACCCGGGTCACGATCGCGCCCTCGCCGTCGGGCTCTCGCGGGTGCTCTTCCCGATCGTGGCGTTGCTCGGTGTCTCCGGGATCGTCGTCGGGATCCTCAACAGCTACGACCACTTCACCGTGCCGGCGATCTCGCCGGTCTTCTGGAACCTCGCGATCATCGTCGGGCTCGCCATCGGAGTGCCGCAGGCGCACTCCACGAATACGAAGCTCTACGTCTACGCGGTCGCGATCCTCGTCGCCACCTTCATCCAGGTGCTCCTTCCGGTGCCGTGGCTCAAGGGTCGCGACGGACGCCTGCAACTCGTGTTGGACTGGCGCGACCCGGCGGTGAAGCGCGTCTTCGTGCTGATGATCCCCGTCACGCTCGGCCTCGGCCTGATCAACGTGAACGCCGTCATCGACACGTTCTTCGCATCGCGATTCGTGAATGCGAATCTCGCCCCCACCGCGATCCAGAAAGCGTTCCTCGTGTACATGCTCCCGCAGGGGATGTTCTCCGTGGCGATCGCGACCGTGCTGTTCCCGTCGCTCTCGCGCTTCGCGACGCGCGGAGACACGGACGGCTTCCGGACGACGGTCAGCACGGGACTCCGACTGATCGCCTTCCTGCTCGTTCCGGCCGCGGTCGTGAGCGCGGTGCTCGCCGAGCCGATCATCAGGATCCTCTTCCAGCACGGCCACTGGAACCCGGCGAACACGCCGACCGTCGCGGGCGCGCTTGCGGCATTCAGCGCGGGGCTCGTCTTCAACGGGGCGATGCTCATGCTCAACCGCGCGTTCTTCAGTCTCCAGTCGAACTGGATCCCGACGGTGATCGCGCTCGGCAACCTGTTCCTCAACGCGCTCCTCGACTTCGGGTTCTACCGGCTCGGCGTCTGGGGCATACCGCTCGGCACCGCGGTGTGCAACATCGCCGGGTCGTGGGCGCTCCTCGTCCTCCTGCGCCGCCGACTCGGACGGCTGGACGGCGGGGAGACCGCGAGCACCGTCGCGCGCGTCGTCGCCGTCTCCGCCGTGGTGGCCGTCGTCGCGTACGCGATCTGGAGGCCCCTGGACAGCACGCTCGGCCGGTCGTTCGGAGCGCAGGTCGTGTCGCTCGGGCTTGCGCTTGCCGCGGCGATCGGCACGTACTTCATCGGCTGCAGGACCTTGCGGGTGCGCGAGCTCGACACGCTCATGAAACTCCGCCGAGCGTGATCGAGTTCCGGCCGCTGACCGAGGCCGACCTGCCGCTCCTCCGGGTCTGGCTCGAGCGCGAGCACGTGGCGCGCTGGTGGCGCGAACCGATCGAGGACGAGCTCGGACACGAGCTGACGGGGCGGTTCGTCATCGTCGTCGACGGGCGCGACGCAGGGCTCATCCAGACCTACGACGGCGAGGTCGACCTCCTCATCGGCGAGGAGGAGCTGACGGGTCGAGGGCTCGGGCCGCAGATCCTCGCGCAATTCGTCGACGACGTCGTGGAGGCGGATGTCGTGTTCGCCGCCGTCGAGGAGCCGAACCGCCGGTCGTGGCGCGCGTTCGAGAAGGCCGGCTTCCGGCACGTCTCCGACGTCGAGGAGAACGGGCTTCCGCACCGGCTCATGCGCCTCGACCGCAGTTAGCCTGTCGGGATGGACGTCTTCAACATCTTCAGCGGAGAGCCCGAGGACCTCTCGGCCGACGACCCCGAGGGCTACCGCTCGCATTCGGTGCGCGTCGGCCCGAAGATCGGCGCGAGCCGGCTGGGAATGAGCATCTACGACCTTCCCGAAGGCCAGGCCGTCTGCCCGTACCACTTCGAGTGGACCGACGAGGAGTGGCTGATCGTCCTCGACGGAATGCCGACGCTGCGCTCGCCGGAGGGCGAGCGGGTGCTCGAGCGCGGCGATGTCGTCTGCTTCCCCGCCGGCCCGGAGGGCGCGCATCTCGTGCGCAACGACGGCGACGGCATCGTGCGCATCGCCATCCTGTCGACGAAGAACGAGTTCGGCATCGCCGAGTACCCCGACAGCGACAAGGTCGGCGTGTGGGCCGGCGGCCGGCACTACATGCTGCGCCGCTCGGCGCACCTCGACTACTGGGATGGCGAAGCGTAGGAGTGGATCAGAGCGAGATCCGCAACTTCTCGATCATCGCGCACATCGACCACGGCAAGTCGACGCTTGCCGACCGCATCCTCGAGATCACGGAAGCGGTCTCCGCGCGCGAGATGCGCGAGCAGCTGCTCGACTCGATGGACCTCGAGCGCGAGCGCGGCATCACCATCAAGGCGCAGGCGGTACGCGTGACGTGGAAGGGCCACGAGCTCAACCTCATCGACACACCCGGCCACGTCGACTTCACGTATGAGGTGTCGCGCTCGCTGCAGGCATGTGAGGGCGCCGTTCTCGTCGTCGACGCCGCGCAGGGCATCGAGGCGCAGACGCTCGCGAACGCCTATCTCGCCATCGAGAACGGGCTCGAGATCGTTCCCGTCGTGAACAAGATCGACCTGCCGCAGGCCGATCCCGACGGCACCGCCATCGAGGTGGCCGACCTGCTCGGGGACGATCCCTCGCACGTCGTCCGCATCTCCGCCAAGACCGGCGTGAACGTCGGCGACGTGCTCGACGCGATCGTCGAGCGCATCCCGGCTCCGGCCGGCCAACCGGACGCGCCGCCGCGCGCACTCGTCTTCGACTCGTCCGACGACCAGTACCGCGGCGTCGTCGCCTTCGTCCGCGTCGGCGACGGTTCGTTCTCTCGTCGTGACGAGCTGCAGACGATGGCAACCGAGACGCGCTTCGAGGCCGAGGAGCTCGGCTTCTTCTCGCCGACGATGACGCCGGCCGAGTCGCTCTCTGCCGGCGAGGTGGGCTACGTGATCACCGGCCTGAAGGACGTCTCGCGGCTGCGCGTGGGCGACACGATCACCGCCGTCAAAGGCCGCGCGCAAGAGCCGTTGCCCGGCTACAAGGACGTGAAGCCGATGGTGTTCGCCGGGCTCTTCCCGACGGACTCGGATGCGTACCCGGAGCTGCGCGACGCGCTCGAGCGCCTCAAGCTCAACGACGCCGCGCTCTTCTACGAGCCGGAGACGTCGCAGGCGCTCGGCTTCGGCTTCCGCTGCGGCTTCCTCGGCCTGCTGCACATGGAGATCGTGCGCGAGCGGCTCGAGCGCGAGTTCGACCTCGACCTCCTCGTCACAGCGCCGAACGTCGCCTATCGCGTGAAGGAGAAGAACTCGACCGAGTGGCGCGAGGTGCACAACCCGGCCGAGTTCCCGCGCGAGGTGGAAGAGGTCGAGGAGCCGTACGTGAAGGCGTCGATCATCCTCCCGAAGGAGTACGTCGGCTCGGCCATGGAGCTGAACAACGACCGCCGCGGGACGTTCGACCATCTCGAGTACCTCTCGCCCGACCGAGTGCATCTGACGTACGACCTCCCGCTCGCCGAGATCGTCCTCGACTACTACGACCAGCTGAAGTCGCGGACACGAGGCTACGCGTCGTTCGACTACGACCTGAGCGGCTTCAAGCCCGGCGAGCTCGTCCGTGTCGACGTCCTCGTCGGCGGCGAGCCGGTCGACGCCCTCTCGCTCATCGTCTATCGCGACTTTGCGTACGAGCGCGGACGCCTGCTGGTCGACAAGCTGCGCGAGGAGATCCCGAGGCAAATGTTCGACGTCCCCATCCAAGCGGCGATCGGCGCCCGCGTCATCGCGCGCGAGACGGTGAAGGCGCGCCGCAAGGACGTTCTGGCGAAGTGCTACGGCGGTGACATCAGCCGCAAGCGCAAGCTGCTCGAGAAGCAGAAGGCCGGCAAGAAGCGGATGAAGCAGGTCGGTGCCGTCGAGGTTCCCCAGGAGGCGTTCCTCGCCGTCCTGAAGGTCGGGCAAGGCGGAGAAGAGGAGTAGACTACTCGGCGAAGATCTCGGCGCGCGTGAGCGAGACCGAGCCGTCGGACGTCGCGATGACGTCGCCCTCCAGTTCTGTCAAAGTCGGCGGCTCGTACACCGAC
>JAFALP010000395.1 GCA_019234175.1 Actinomycetota bacterium
GTTCACGCTGCCGTACTCGATCCACGTGGCGGACCGCGTCGTGCACGATGCCGAGATCAGGCCGACCGAGCGGATGACGGTCGCGCAGATCCTCCAGCGCTCGTCCAACGTCGGCGCCGTCACCATCGCGCGCGACAAGCTCGGCGAGACGCGCCTGAAGGAGTGGATCAACCGCTTCGGCTTCGGTCACCTGACCGGCATCGACTTCCCCGGCGAGAGTGCGGGGCTGCTCCCGTCGTACTGGTCGGGATCGACGATCGGGAACGTGCCGATCGGTCAGGGCATCTCCGTGACCGCGATCCAGCTCGCGTCCGTGTACGCGGCGATCGCGAACGGCGGCCTGTGGATCCGCCCGCATCTCGTCGACCACGTCCAGGGTGTGCGCACTGCTGCGCCGGCGACGCGGCGCATCCTGCCGCGTGACGTCGACCGCGAGCTCCTGTCCATGTTGAAGGGCGTCGTCTCCGACGCGGGCACCGGCGAGGCGGCGGCCATCCCCGGCTACAGCGTCGCCGGCAAGACCGGGACGGCGCAGAAGCCGGGCCCGAACGGCTACATGCCCGGCCAGTACGAGGCCACCTTCATCGGGATGGTGCCGGCGAGGGCCCCGCGCGTGGTCGTGCTCGTCACGGTGGACGAGCCGCGCGGCGCCTACTACGGCGGCGTCGTCGCCGCTCCCGCCTTCGCGCAGATCGCCACGTTCGACCTCCAGTACCTGGAAGTCCCTCCCGACCAGCCCGTCAAGTAACCTCGACGGGAGATGATGGACCTGGAGCGCCTCGCCGCCGCGATGGGTGCGGCCGAGGTCGTGGGTGCGCCCGTCGAGGTGCTCGACCTCGTCCACGACACGCGGGAGGTCACGCCGGGAGCGTTGTTCTTCTGCGTGCCCGGCGCGCGCGTGGACGGCCACGACCTCGCCGTGGAGGCGGTGGCGCGGGGCGCGGTCGCGCTCGTCGTGGAGCGGCGGCTGCCGGTCGACGTGCCGCAGGTCGTCGTCGCCGAAAGTCGCACCGCGATGGCCCCGGCCGCGGACGCGTTCTTCGGCCGGCCGACCGAGGAACTGCAGGTCGCCGCCGTCACCGGGACGAGTGGGAAGACCACGACCGCGTTCCTGCTGTACGCGATCCTCGCGGCGGCCGGCCGCCGTCCCGGCCTGCTCGGCACCGTGGAGGCGCGCGTCGGCGGCGAGCGGCGCGGCGTCGTGCGCACGACGCCGGAGGCGATCGACCTGCAGCGGACGTTCCGCGAGATGCTCGACGTCGGCGACCGCTCATGCGCGATGGAGGCGTCGTCGCACGCGTCCGAGTTGCACCGGCTCGATTGCGTCCGCTTCCCCGTGCTGGTGTTCACGAACCTCAGCCAGGATCACCTGGACTTCCACGGCGACATGGAGACGTACTTCCAGGCGAAGCGACGGCTGTTCGCCGACGGCGTGCCCGCGGTCGTGAACGTGGGCGACGCGTACGGACGTCGGCTCGCGGACGAGCTTCCGCAGGCGGTCCGATTCACCGCCGACGACGTCTCCGCGCTCGAGGGCATCGACCTGAAGCTGCGCGGCCGGTTCAACGTCGAGAACGCGCTCGGCGCCGCGCTCGCCGCGCGGGCGCTCGGCATCGACGATGCGGCGATCAAGCGCGGCATCGAGTCGGTGCGCGGCGTCCCCGGACGCTTCGAGCCGGTCGAGGAAGGGCAGCCGTTCACGGTGATCGTCGACTACGCGCACAAGCCTGACGCCCTCGAGAAGGTGCTCGCCGCCGCCCGCGAGCTGACGCGGGGGCGCGTGCTCGTCGTCCTCGGCGCCGGCGGCGACCGCGACCGCGGCAAGCGCCCGGTGATGGGGCGGATCGCGTCCGAGCGCGCCGACGTCGCCATCGTCACGTCCGACAACCCGCGCAGCGAGGACCCGCAGGCGATCATCGACGAGATCGTCGCGGGCGCGACGAACGGGGTGGAGGTCGAGCCCGACCGGAGCGCGGCGATCGCACGCGCGGTGGAGCTCGCGCACGACGGCGACGTCGTCGTCATCGCCGGCAAGGGAGCGGAACAGGGGCAGCAGCTCGCCGACCGCACGATCCCCTTCGACGACCGCGAAGCGGCGCGCGACGCGCTCCGCGCACTCGGAGCCCGTACCTGATCCCGCTCTCCGTCGAACCACTGCGCGAGCTGGGCAGGCTCGAAACGACGGCGGACGAGGTCACCGGCGTCGTGATCGACTCGCGCCGCGTGCGTCCCGGCGATCTCTTCGTCGCGGTCCGCGGCGGCGCGGCGTACATCGACGACGCGCGCGCGAACGGCGCCGCGGCGACGCTCGTCCCCGACGACGCCCATGCGGCGCTCGCGGCGATCGGGCGGCTCGCCCGCGACGGAATCGGCGCGCGCGTCGTCGCCATCACCGGCTCGGTGGGGAAGACGTCGACGAAGGACATCCTCGCCGCGCTGCTGCGCCCGCAGGCGAACGTCGTCGCCGCCGAGGACGGGTACAACAACGAGCTCGGCGTGCCGCTGACGCTCTGCCGCGCGCAGGCGGACACCGACGTCGTCGTCGTCGAGATGGGCATGCGCGGCCCGGGTCAGATCCGTGCGCTCGCCGAGATCGCGCGGCCGCACATCGGGGTGATCACGTCCATCGCCCCGGTGCACCTCGAGCTGCTCGGGAGCATCGAGAACATCGCGCGCGCGAAGGCGGAGCTGCTCGAGCGCGTCGAGATCGGCATCGTGCCGGCGGACGAGCCTCTGCTCGCGGGGTACGACGCGCGGCGGTTCGCCAGGCCCACCGTCGAGGGCCGCGACGGCCACCTCGTCGTCGACGGCGTGGAGTTCGACTTCGGCGCACGCCACCAGGCGGAGAACGCAGCCGCCGCGCTCGCCGCGCTCGACGCCCTCGGCTACGCGCCGCCGGCGGGGGTCGTGCACGTGGACTTCTCGCGCTGGCGCTCGCAGGAGCTCGAGCTCCCAGGCGGCGGGCTTCTGATCAACGACGCGTGGAACGCGAACCCGGTGGCCATGCGGGCGGCCCTCGTCCATCTGCTCGAGCGCGCGGACGGCCGGCGGACGGTCGCGATCCTCGGCGACATGGCCGAGTTGGGACCGGATGCGCCCCGCTACCACGAGGAGATCGGGCGCGAAGCAGGAACGGTTGCGGTCGTGATCGGTGTCGGGGAGCTGGCCCGCGGCTACGAGCCGGACGCCTGGGCGGCGACGGCCGCGGAGGCGGCCGCGCTCGCGCGCGAGCTCGTCCGGCCGGGCGACGTCGTGCTCGTGAAGGGCTCACGGTCGGTCGGGCTCGAGATCGTCGCCGAGGCGCTCGCGGAATGAGTCGCGTCCTCATCGCCGCGCTCGTCGCGCTGATCGTGTCGATCGCGATCGGGCCGCGCTTCATCGAGTTCTTGCGCCGGCACGAGTTCGGCCAGCACATCCGCGAGGACGGGCCTGAGCACCACTCGGCGAAGCAGGGCACGCCGACGATGGGCGGGCTGCTGATCCTCTTTGCGGCGACGCTCGGGTTCCTTCCGGTCTCCCACTACCGCCTGCAGTCGCTGACGGTGCTGTTCGCAACGCTCGCGTGCGGCGGCATCGGCTTCCTCGACGACTTCATCAAGCTCACGCACAAGCGCTCGCTCGGGCTGCGCGGCCGCTGGAAGCTGTTGTTGCTCGCGGGCGTGACCGTCGTCGTCGCGGTCGTCGCGCGGCACCTGCATCTGAGCACCGACGTCTACATCCCGATCGTCAACGTGTCCGTCCCGCTGTCGTGGGCGTGGTACCCATTCCTCTTTCTCATCATCGCCGGCGCGTCGAACGGGACGAACCTCGCCGACGGCGTCGACGGCCTCGGCGCCGGGACGGCGATCATCGCGCTCTTCACCTACATGGCGATGATGGTCGTCTCGTACGTGCGCTCGAGCCCGCACCCAGCGGACCGCAACCTGACGAAGCTCGACCTCGCCATCATCGGCGCCGCGCTCATCGGGGGCGCGGTCGGGTTCCTCTGGTACAACGCGTTCCCCGCCGAGGTGTTCATGGGCGACACGGGCTCGATGGCATTCGGCGGCGCGCTCGCGACCTTCGCGATCATGACGAAGACGGAGCTGCTGCTCCTCCTCATCGGCGGGATCTTCGTCATCGAGGCGCTGTCGGTGATCATCCAGGTGGCGTCGTTCAAGTACTTCCGGCGGCGCGTGTTCCTCATGGAGCCGATCCACCATCACTTCGAGATGAAGGCGTGGACCGACACGAAGATCACGATCCGCTTCTGGATCGTGGCGGGCATCCTCTGCTCCGCGGGCTTCGCGCTCTTCTACCGCTACTACTTCCACCAGGCGTGAGCGGCGTCATCGCCATCCTCGGAGCGGACGCCGCGCGCGGCGCGCTCGGATCGTTCGACGGGTTCGACGAGATCCTCATCCTCGAGCCGTCCGTGGACGAGCTCGAGCAGCTGCTGCACGAGCTCGCGGACCCGCGCCTCGACTATCTGCTCGGCGAGCTGCCGGTGCTGCCGCTCCCCGACGCGTCGGTCGACCGTGTGATCGGGGCGGACGGCGGCGACCCGGAGGTGGCACGAGTCCTTCGGTAGGCCAGGACCCGGTCGTTCCGGGGCGAAGTACGCGCAGATGAGCGGCCTTCCTCATCGTGCGCTTGTGCTCGGGCTCGCCGTGACCGGCGAGGCGGCGGCGCTCGCGCTGGCCGCGCGCGGCGTCGAGGTGGTCGTCAACGACCGCTCGCCCGATGCCGACGCCGGGAGGCTCGCAGGCACCGGCGTCGAACTCCGACTCGGGACGGAGGACGATGCGGTGCTCGAGGGAGTGGACGTGGTGGTGAAGAGCCCCGGCGTGCCGGCGCGCTCGCCCGTGGTCCTCGCCGCCCGCGAGCGGGACATCCCCGTCTGGAGCGAGATCGAGCTCGGCTGGCGGCTGCTGCCGGGCAATCCCGTGCTCGGCGTCACCGGCACGAAGGGCAAGACGACCACCGTGCGCCTCCTCGGTGCGATGTTCGAGGCGGCGGGCGTCGACGCCGTGCTCGCCGGGAACGAGCACACGCCGTTGAGCGAGGTGGCGCTCACGATCGAGCCGGGGACGTGGATCGTCTGCGAGCTGTCGAGCTTCCAGCTCGAGGACGTGGAGACCTTCGCGTGCGACATCGCGCTGCTGCTCAACCTCGAGCCGGACCATCTCGACCGGCACGGGACCTTCGAGGACTACCGGGCGGCGAAGCTGCGCATCTTCGAGCGCGCGAAGGTCGCGATCCGCCCGGAGGACTTCTCCGCCGGCGATCCGCTGCCGGCCGAGCCGCGCATGCCGGGCGCGCACAATCGCGCGAACGCCGCCGCCGCCACGCTCGCCGCCCGGGCCGCCGGCCTCCCCGACGACGCCGTCGCCGAGGCGCTTCGCTCGTTCACCGGCGTCCCGCACCGGCTCGAGCTCGTCCGTGAGCTCCGTGGCGTTCGCTACGTCAACGATTCGAAGGCGACGAACACCGCCGCCGCCCGGCGCGGCATCGCCGCGTACGACTCGCCGCTCCACCTCATCCTCGGAGGATCGCTGAAAGGCGAGGACTTCGGGCCGTTCGCGCACGACCTCCCGGCCAGCGTGCGCTCGATCCACCTCATCGGCGACGCGACCGACGAGCTCGCCGCCGCGCTCGACGCCGCCGGGCGCGCGTACCAACGCGACGGCGACCTCGCCACCGCGATCGTGCAGGCGACCGCGGCCGCCGCGCCGGGCGACGTCGTCCTGCTCTCGCCGGCGACGGCGAGCTTCGACCAGTTCCGCAACTTCGGGCACCGGGGCGACGAGTTCCGGCGGATCGTCGAGGAGCTGTCGTGAAGCAGCGCTCGTTCGAATGGCAGTTGCTCGTGCTCGTCACGCTCGCGCTGACGGCGTTCGGCCTGGTGATGGTCTACAGCGCGACGTCGGCGTCCGCGGCGCTCGCCAACACGAACCCGATGGGATACGTCGAGCGGCAGGGGACGTACGCGCTCATCGGCCTCGTCCTCCTCGTCGTCGCCGCGCGCACCGACTTCCGCAAGCTCCGCACGCTGGCGCCGCCCCTCGTCTGCACCGCGCTGTTCCTCTGCATGGCGGTCCTCGTGATGGGCCAGCGCGTGAACGGCGCACGGCGGTGGATCGGCCTCGGCCCCGCGACGTTCCAGCCGTCCGAGCTCGCGAAGCTCGCGCTCGTCGTGTGGGCGGCGGCGTACTTCGCGAAGCGCCCCGCGCCGCGCACGTTGAAGGAGCTCGCACGTCCCGTCGGTCTGCTCGTCGGCCTCTTCTGCCTCCTCGTCCTCGCCGAGCCGGACCTCGGCACCGCCATCACGATCGTGGTGATGATCGGCGCGGTCCTCCTCGTCTCCGGGACGCCGCTGCCGACACTCACGGTCGCGTATGCGCTCGTCGCAGGCGTCGGTGCGATCGCCGCCTGGTCGTCGCCGTACCGGCGCGCCCGTCTCTTCACGTTCCTCGATCCGTGGAAGGACCCGCTCGGCGCCGGCCTGCAGAACGTACAGGCGCAGATCAGCATCGGCTCCGGCGGCATCTTCGGCCGCGGGCTCGGACAGGGCATCGAGAAGATCCACTACCTCCCCGAGGCGCACACCGACATGATCTTCGCCGTCATCGCCGAGGAGCTCGGCCTCGTCGGCGCCACCGCGCTCGTCGCGGGCTACTGCGCCTTCGCCTATGCGGGCCTGCGGCTCGCGATCGCATGCAAGGACCCGTTCGGGAAACGCCTCGCCGCCGGCATCACCGCGCTCATCTGCGGCCAGGCGGCGATCAACCTCGCCGCCGTCGTCGGCCTCGCGCCGCTCACCGGGATTCCGCTCCCGTTCGTCACGTACGGCGGCTCGAGCCTCGTCATCACCCTCCTGTCGGTCGGGATCCTCCTTAACATCGCCGGTGGTCATGCAGGAACACGGACAGCTTCGGTGCCTGATCGCAGCGGGCGGGACGGTCGGCCATCTCGCTCCGTCGCTCGCAGTGGCGGAGGTGCTGCGCGCGCGCGGAGCGGCGGTGACGTTCGCCGGGTCGCGGGATCGCGTCGAGGCGCGGCTCGTTCCTGAGCGCGGCTATCCGTTCGACGGGTTCGCGGTCGCGGGCTTCCCGCGCCGCCCCGGGCCTGCGCAGGTTCGCGCGCTCGCGCTGGCGGCGGCGGCGCCGCTCGCCTGCCTGAAGATCCTCGACCGGCGGCGGCCTGACGTCGTGCTCGGCGGCGGGGGGTACGTGGCCGGGCCGATGGTGCTCGCCGCCCGGCTGCGCGGCATCCCGGCGGTGCTCACCGAGGCGGACGCGCACCTCGGTCTCGCCAACCGCCTCGCCGTCCCGTTTGCGAAGCGCGTCTTCCTCGCGCTGCCGGTTCGCGGTCGCGACGGCTCGAAGTTCGTCGCCGTCGGCCGCCCGGTCCCGGAGAGCTCGGAAGCGGCACCCCGCGGCGTCGCCCGCGAACGCCTCGGCCTGCCCGCCGAGGGTCCCGTCGTGCTCGTCTTCGGCGGCTCGCTCGGCGCACGCGTGCTGAACGAGCTCGCGCTCGACGCGTGGGCGGAGTCGGGCCCTGCCGTGCTGCATCTGTGCGGCGAGCGCGACTACCCGTCGCTGCAGGGGCGTGCGACGCGCCCCGGCTACGTCCTGCTCCCGTTCATCGACGAGATCGGGCTGGCGTACGGCGCCGCCGACGTCGCCGTTGCGCGCGCGGGCGGGTCGGTGTGGGAGCTGGCGGCCGCGGGGCTCCCCGCCGTGCTCGTTCCCGGCGACTTCGCCACCGGCGGCCATCAGCGGAAGAACGCGGAGTGGTTCGCGCGCGCCGGCGGGGCGATCGTCGTTCCGGAGTCGGAGGCACGGCGCGTGGCCCCCGTCGTCGACGAGCTGCTCGCCTCACCCGAGCGTCTCGCGGCGATGGCGGACGCGATGCGTGCGGCCGCCCGGCCCGACGCCGCAGAGAGGATCGCAGATGAGCTCATCGCGCTCGCAGCCGCTCACCGGTAGGCGCCTCTGGATCGCCGGCATCGGCGGCGCCGGCATGAGCGCGTACGCGCTCGTCGCGCGCGCGTGGGGCGCGGACGTGGCGGGCTGGGATCGCGTCGACACGCCGTACCTCGCGCATCTCGACGGCATCGACGTCACCATCTCGGCCGAGCCGCCGGCGCCGCCCAAGGGCTGGGAGGTCTACGTCTCGACGGCGTTCGTGGGCCGCGTCGCCGGCCGGCCCCGCGCCGAGCTCCTCGCGGAGCTCGTCTCGCTTCGGAAGTCGATCGTCGTCGCGGGCGCGCACGGCAAGACGACGACGAGCGCGATGATCGCGTTCTGCCTCGACCGCCTCGGCCTCGATCCCGCGTTCCTGATCGGAGGCGACGTGCCGCAGCTCGGCGGCAACGCGCGCGCGGGGGAAGGCTGGCTCGTCGTCGAGGGCGACGAGTCGGACCGTTCCGTCGCCGCGCTTCGTCCCGAGATCGCGGTGCTCCTGAACGTCGACCTCGACCACCACACGACGTTCGCCTCCGTCGCCGAGGTCGCGGAGCTCTTCGACACCTGGCTCGCGCAGGTCCCGCACGTGGTGCGCGCCGAAGAGCTGCAGCCGGTGGACGTCCCGCTGAGTGTGCCGGGTGCGCACAACCGCCGGAACGCCGCAGCCGCGCTCGCCGCGCTCGAGCTGGCCGGCGTCGAGGGCGCCGCGGGCGTCATCGGCGAGTTCACCGGCGTGGGACGGCGACTGCAGCCGCGTGGGGAGAGCGCCTTCGACAGCTACGCGCACCATCCGGCCGAGATCGCAGCCGACATCGCCGCCGTCGACCACCCTGTGATCGCGTTGTTCCAGCCGCACCTCTATTCGCGGACGCGCCACCTTGCGCACGAGTTCGCGGTCGCGCTCG
>JAFALP010000428.1 GCA_019234175.1 Actinomycetota bacterium
AGGTCAGCGTCGACGAGGATCGAGCGGTTGCCGTTCAGCCAGTCGAGAGCGAGCAGGCCGCTCTCTCCGGGGCGAAGTCGCGCAGCTTCCGCAGCGAGCTCCTCGTGCGATCGTCCGACGCTTCGTGCGAACCAGCCGTAGATGTCACCGAGGCCGGATTGCCCCGCTTCGTAGCCGAAGAGCCCGGGAAGCACGCCGTCCTCGACGACGCCGCACATCCCTTCGATGTCGACGAGCTCTTCGCCGAGCAGCATGAGCCCGTTGCTCGTGCCCATGATCATCACGAGCGTCCCCGGCTCCGTCACCGTCACCGCAGGGACGGATGCGTGGAAGTCGACATTGCCGACCGCGACCGGCGTTCCCGCATGGAGCCCCGTCCAGGCGGCCGCGCGCTCGTCGAGCCCGCCCGCGAGCGATCCCGGCGGAAGGAGTACGCGCGACATCTTGTCGTCGACGACCCGTTCGAAGCGGGGATCGAGCGCGGCGAAGTACGACGGCGACGGGAAGCCGTCTCTCTTCGACCACATCGCCTTGTACCCGGCGGTGCAGGCGTTCCGCGCCTCGGCTCCCGTGAGCTGCCACACGATCCAGTCCGCGCCTTCGAGCAGCCGATCTGCACGCTCGTAGACGTGGGGCGCCTCGTCGAGGATCTGCAGCGACTTCGCGAAGAACCACTCCGACGAGATCCGCCCTCCGTAGCGCGCGAGCCACGGCTCACCACGCTCCTCGGCAACCGAGTTGATGCGGTCGGCCTCGGGTTGCGCCGCATGGTGCTTCCACAGCTTCACCCACGCGTGCGGCTCGTCGCGCAGCTCGTCGAGCGCGCACAGCGGTGTGCCGTCGGCGAGCGCCGGCAGCATCGTGCACGACGTGAATGCAATGCCGATGCCGGCAACGTCGCCGGGCGGGACGCGCGTCTCGGCGAGCAGGCGCGGGACCGCCACTTGCAGGCTCCGGACGTAGTCGCGGGGATCCTGCAGCGCCCATTCCGGCTCGGGCTCGAGGACGCCGCTCTCGTACTCGTGGACGCTCGCGCCGAGCTCCGTGCCGTCGGCGCAGTCGACGAGAACCGCGCGCGCAGACGTTGTTCCGAAGTCGATCCCGAGGGCAGCTTTCACGTCGACTGGCCGTAATACGCTGCGGCGCCATGCTTACGATCGAAATGACGCGACAGCAGCTCGTCGGAGATCGCGTCCAGACTGCCGGCGAGCTCGAGGGCGCGGAACGCGCTCGCCGCAACCGCTTCGAGCGCGACCGCGTTCTCGACCGCGTGCTCGACGTCCGCCCCCCATGCGAACGGTCCATGCGACGCGACGAGCACCGCAGGCAGCTCGAGCGGATCGGCTCCGCGCTCGGCGAGCGTCGCCAGGATGACGGCGCCTGTCTGCCCCTCGTACTCGCCTGCGATCTCTTCCGGCGTCAATGCACGCGTCACCGGCACCGGCCCGCGGAAGTGGTCGGCATGCGTCGTCCCGAGGCATGGAAGGTCGCGGCAAGCCTGCGCCCACGCCGTCGCGAACGGCGAATGCGTGTGCACGACGCCACCCACGTCAGGGAAGGCCCGGTAGAGGACGACATGCGTCGGCGTATCGGACGACGGCCTCTGCGTGCCGTCGACGATCGCGCCGCTCACGAGGTCGACGATGGGCACGTCTTCCGGCCGGAGATCGCCGCACGCGACACCGCTCGGCTTGATCGCGATCACCCCCGCTTCGCGGTCGGCGGCGCTTGCATTCCCGAAGGTCAGCACCACGAGGCCGGCGTCGACGAGCGCACGGTTTGCACGAACGACGCGCTCGCGTAGGTCGACGAAGCGGGTCACAGCATCGCCAACTCGATCCCGGCGATCCGCGCGAGATCGTCGAAGACCTCGGCCTGGAGCTGGTCGCTGATGACCGTGTGGTGGGGGCCGCCCGCCTCGAGCCAGCGCTCGGCCGCCGTCGGGAGATCGGGTCGCGGCCGCCACAGTGCGCGCGCGACGGGGAGCTTCGGCAGCGGCGCAGGCAACGGCACGACGTCGACCTCGTTCAACAGAAAGCGGAAACAATCTCCGTAGTCGACGAGCGCGACGTTGACGGCCGGGCCAGGCCGCGCCGTGAAGACGAGCCGCACGGGGTCGTCGCGTCCGCCGATGGCGAGTGGATGGATCTCGCACGACGGCCGCTCGTCGGAGAGCGACGGGCAGACCTCGAGCATGTGCGCGCCCAGCACGAGCCCCTCCGCGAAGTCGTACGTGTAGTCCTCCATGAAAGACGTTCCACCCGGAAGGCCGGCGGCCATGACCTTGGCAGCGCGCACGAGGGCGGCAGTCTTCCAGTCGCCTTCGGCGGCGAACCCGTAGCCGTCCGCCATCAACCGCTGCACGGCGAGCCCCGGAAGCTGCGGGAGGTCCCCGAGATCCTGAAACGAGTCCGTGAAGGCCCCGAAGCCCCCTTCGTCGAGGAACGTCCGGAGGCCCACCTCGATCCGGGCCGCGTCGCGCAGGGCGCCCCTCCGCTCGCCGTTCTCGCGCAACGCGGGCACGAGGTCGTACTCGTCCTCGTAGGCGCGGCATAGCTCGTCCACCTGCGCGTCCGGCGCCTCGCGCACGCGGGCGGCGAGATCGTCGATCCCGAAGCCGTTCACCGCAGTGCCCAGCCGAAGCTGCGCCTCGACCTTGTCGCCCTCGGTGACGCCGACCTCGCGCATGTTGTCGCCGAAGCGTGCGAGCCGCAGGCACCCGAGCTCTCGCCAGCCGCACGCGGCGCGCGCCCAGGCGGCGATGCGGTGGACGACGGCGGGGTCGCGCCAGTGCCCGACCACGGTCTTCCGGCGCAGACCCATCCGCGTCTGCATGAATCCCAGCTCGCGGTCGCC
>JAFALP010000098.1 GCA_019234175.1 Actinomycetota bacterium
GCCTCCGCCAGCTCCGGGTCGCCTTCGCCCAGCTCCTCCTGGATCGCCTTCAACTGCTGTCGCAGCAGGAACTCCCGCTGGTTCTTGTCCAGCTCCGACTGGACTTGCGACTGGATCCTGCTCCCGAGCTCGAACATCTCCAGCTCGCGGTTGAGGATGCGCATGACCTCCCGCAGCCGCCCGCCGACGTCGACGATCTCGAGCACCGTCTGCTTCTCCTCCGTCTTCAGGCGGAGGGTGGACGCGACGAGGCTGCAGAGCGCGCTGGGATCGTCGACGTTGGACGCGGCCGCCTGCAGCTCCTCGGGGAGGTACGGAACGAGCCCGATGATGCGACCGAAGAGCATCTGGACGTTGCGCGTCAGCGCCTCGATCTCGTTCGACTCGTCCATGACGTCGGGGAGCTCCGACACCTCTGCGACGAGATACGGGTCGTCGCCGATCTCGCGGTCGATCCGGATGCGCCGGAGGCCCTGGACGAGGATGCGGAGCGTCCCGTCGGGCACGCGGATCATCTTGTGCACGACCGCCGCCGTTCCCACGCGGCTGACGTCGTCCCAGCCGGGGACGTCGACCTCGTCGTCACGAACGGAGACGAGCGCGAGCAGCCGGTCGCCCGCGAGGACGTCGTCGACGAGGACGACGGACCGCTCCTGCCCGATCGCGAGGGGCGTCATCGAGTTCGGGAAGACGACCGCGTCCTTGAGCGGCAGGACCGGGAGCGTGGACGGCAGCTCCTCCGCCAGCTCCTCGGCGAGCTTCTGCTCCTCGGCGGTGATGGCGACGATCTCGCTCATGCCGGCTCCAGCGGGAGGACGATGGAGAGCATCCCGCGCTCGTACGTCGCGCTCGCGCGCGACGGGTCGACGTCCTCGCCGAGGTCGATGCGGCGCTCGAAGTCGCCGTACTCGATCTCCATCTGGTCATAACGCGCGCGTGGCACCGGGGGGCGCGCACGGCGGCCGGCGACGACGAGCGCGCCTCCGAAGACGGTCACGCGGACGGACTCGGCGTCCGTTCCCGGGAGCTCGACGACGACGTGCAGCTCAGGCGGGTCGGCGGTGCGGAAGCAGTCGCACTGCGGACGGAAGCGCCGCGGCCGGCCGGAGTAGCCCGGCACCTGCCACATGTCGGCGAAGAGCTCGTGGATCTCGCCGCGGAGGTCGGTGAGGTCGCGCGACCGTCTCGTCATCCCCCGCCAGGTACCCACTCGCCCCCGCGTGCAAGCACGGCGGCGGCGAGGCGCTTCGTGGCGAGGTCGACCATGTCGCCGTCGATGCGCGTGACGCCGTCGGCGGCGGCGAGGATCCGGTGCGCGCGAGCGAGCTCTTCGGCCGAGGGCGTGAACACGTCCTCCACCGGCGCGATCTGATCGGGATGGAGCACCCACTTGCCGTCGAATCCGTGCGCGAGCGCGGCCCGCGCCGTTCGCCGCAGGCCGTCGACATCGGCCAGGTCGGCGTACGGCCCGTCCACGGCCTGCAGCCCGAACGCGTGCGCGGCGACGGAGATGCGGGCGAGCGCGTACTCGAAGGTGCCCGCGCCGATCGTGAGCACGGGAACCCCGAGCGTCGCGGCGAAGTCGCCGGGACCGAAGACGAGCGCCTCGAGCGGAGGCCCGAGGGCGGCGATCCGTTCCACCTCCACGAGCCCGCGCGCGGACTCGATCTGCACCTCGAGGCCGACTCCGTCCGGCAGCAGCTCGGCGACGGCGCGGACGTGGTCCGCGGACTCGGCCTTCGGCAGGACGACCACGTCCGGCCGGAGGCCGGCGACGGCGGCGAGGTCGTCCTCCCACCACGGCGTCCCGATCCCGTTGATGCGGACGGCGAGCGTCCCCCGCGCGGTCGCGTCCGCGAGGCGGCCGCGCGCCTCCTCCTTGGCGTCGACGGCGACGCCGTCCTCGAGGTCGACCACGACCTCGTCGGCCGGGAGCCCGGCCGCCTTCGCCAGCATCTTCGGGCTCGACGCCGGCACCGTCAGGCACGAGCGCCTGGGGCGTGTTGCCATCGCCGCAAACCTAACCGTTCCCTTGCACAACCGAAACGGACCCTTGACGCGGCGCCTCTACATTCGGTGCCATGGAGACGAGGCATCCGACATGCGCCTGATCGTCACCCTGACGGCGGCACTGACGGTGCTCTTCCTCGTCCTTCCGGCCCACCCGTAATTCCGTTCGCGCTCCGCCGCCGAGGGGACTCCTCCCTTCCTCCCGTACCTCTCGGCGGCGGCGAACGGCACGGGAGAGCACGACCGGACGCACGGCCACGTCCACTAGCATCCGGGCGCGTGAAGGGCGTCATCCTCGCGGGCGGAACCGGGTCCCGCCTCCATCCGCTCACGCGGATCACGAACAAGCACCTCCTGCCCGTGTACGACCGGCCGATGGTCACGTACGCGGTCGAGGCGCTCGTCGGCGCCGGCATCGACGAGGTCATGCTCGTCACCGGCGGGACGCACGCGGGCGAGTTCTTCCGCCTGCTCGGCAACGGCCAGGAGCACGGGATCGCCCGTCTCTTCTACGCCTACCAGGACCAGGCCGGCGGCATCGCGGAGGCGTTCGGCCTCGCCGAGCGCTTCGTCGGGCGCGACAAGGTGTGCGTGCTCCTGGCCGACAACGTCTTCGAGCGCTCGCTGCGCACGACCGTGGAGAACTTCGAGAAGCAGGAGTCCGGCGCCCGCATCGTGCTCACGCACGTCGGGGAGGACGAGCACCTTCGGCATCTCGGCGTCGCGCGCATGAACGGCGAGCGCGTCGAGGAGATCCTCGAGAAGCCGGAGACGCCGCCGAGCAACTACGCCGTCACCGGCATCTACTTCTACGACGAGCAGGTGTGGGACGTGCTGCCGACGCTGAAGCCGTCCGGCCGCGGCGAGCTGGAGATCACCGACGTGAACAACTGGTACGTCTCGCGCGGGCTGATGGAGGCCGACGTGGTCGAGGGGTTCTGGGGGGACGCGGGCGAGTCGATCGACGCGTACTACGAGGTGAACGACTTCGTGCGCCGGAACGGCGTGAACAAGTGATCGTCGATCGGATCGAGCTCACGCGGCACGAGGACGAGCGGGGATGGTTCTCCGAGCTCGCGCGCGCGAGCACCCTGCCGAAGCCGTTCGTGCAGGCGAACCTCTCGTTCTCGCGCAAGGGTGTGATCCGCGGGCTGCACTTCCACGAGCGCGGGCAGGACGACGTGTTCGTCTGCCTCTCCGGGATGGTGCGCGTCGTCGTGCTCGACCGGACGACGGGCGAGACGTTCACGGAGGACATCGGCGACGACAATCCCGTCGCCATCTACGTTCCGGGCATCCACGCGCACGGGTACGAGGCGCTCACCGACGCGCACTTCGCGTACCTCGTCACGTCCGAGTACGACGCCGCGCACCCGGACGAGCACGGCATCCCGTGGGACGACGACCGCGTTCGCCACCTCTGGAGCACGTCATCGCCGATCCTGTCGGCACGCGACGCGTCGTCGTAACCGGCGCCGGCGGCCAGCTCGGAGCCGCGCTGTTGGAGTCGTTCCCGAACGCGACCGGCCTCACGCGCGCGGAGTGGGACGTCACCCTCCCGCCGCCGCCGCTCGTCGACGTCGGACTCGTGCTGCACGCGGCGGCATGGACGGACGTGGACGGCGCGGAAGCGGACCCGCAGGAGGCGGCGGCGGTGAACGTCGGCGGGACGCAGCACGCGGCCGAGCTCGGCGCGCCGCTCGTGTACTTCTCCAGCGACTACGTCTTCGGCGGGCGCAAGCGCGAGCCGTACCTCGAGTCGGATGCGCCGAACCCGCAGTCGGCGTACGGGAGGACGAAGCTGCACGGGGAGGCCGCTGCAGGCGAGACCGCGTGGATCGTCCGCTCCTCGTGGCTGTTCGGCTGGACGAGCCACAACTTCGTCCGGACGATGCTCCGGCTCGGCCGCGAGCGCGACGAGGTCGCCGTCGTCGACGACCAGCGCGGCTGCCCGACCTACGTCGGCCATCTCGCCGACGCGACGCGCGAGATCGTCGAGCTGCCCTACGGGGTGTGGCACGTCGCCGCCGGCGGCGAGTGCACGTGGGCCGAGTTCGCGGAGGCGATCTTCGAGGAGGCCGGCATCGACTGCCGCGTGCGGCGCATCACCACCGCAGAGCTCGGCCGTCCCGCGCCGCGGCCCGCGTACTCGGTGCTGCGCAGCGAGAAGGGCGCGCCGGAGCTCCCGCACTGGCGCGACGGGCTGCGCGACTGTCTCGCGCGGCTCTAGGCGCTGCGCACCGCAACGCCGGCGGCGCGCAGCGCGTCGGCGAACGCGGCCGGGTCGTCGGGCGTGACCGTCGGGATCACCCAGCGCCCCGTGACGAGCTCGAACCGTTCCGGCTTCGACGGGCGCGAGGGGTCGAGGTTCCACCAGTGGCGGAAATCCCCCGACCCCCAGATGCGCCAGCTCCCGAACCTGAAGCTGAGCGGCCGCTCCACCGCCTCGCGGATCGTGTCCAGCGGGATGCGGCGCGAGCCGACTCCGTAGTACCTGCGGATGGTCAGCTCGCCCGCGTCGATCTCGAGGAGCGGATCGCGGTAGCTCATCCCGACCGCTTCAGCTTTCCATGCCGCTTCGCATGGCGCTCGCCGATGGTGAAGACGGCGAGGCCGATCGGCATCGACAGCACGGCGATGATGAGCAGCGGCCAGGCGTCCGCCCACGCGACTCCGGTGCCGTGGACGATCGACGCACGGTCGCCCCGCAGCACGTACGTCGCCGGCGACAGCTTCGAGATCAGCTGCATCCAGTGCGGCATGACGGACACGGGGTAGTAGACGCCCGAGACGACGAGCATCACGCCCTGCGCGACGAACCCGAGCTGCGCGCCCTTCTCCGGCGAGATGAGCGGCAGCACCGACGTCATCATCCCGACGCCGATGAACGACACCGACGCGATGGCGAGGAGCCCGAGCGCGGCCAGGTAGTTCGCGTTCGGCGTGTGGATGCCGATGAACGCGGACACCGCGAAGAACAGGATCGTCGCCCGGATGAGCCCGTACAGCACCGCGTATGCGCCCTGGCCGAACAGGTGCATCGTCCGCGACACCGGCGCCATGAACGTGTACTCGATCGTGCCCTCCCAGCGCTCCCACGCGACCGTCTCCGTCATGAACTCGAAGATGATCCCGAGGAACGCCCAGATGACCGCTCCGACGAGCAGGATCGTGGCGAGCTCGTTCTCCTTCGCCTTCGGCAGGTTCTCGACGCGTGCGATGAACACGATCGTGAGCGTGTTCGCGATCGTCCACACCATGAAGGCGATGTCCCAGAGGATGTACCGCCTCGTGAGATAGATGTTGCGCTCGACGAACCCACCGAGGCCGATGAGCTCGTTTCGCATCGTTGCTCCGATCGCCGTCATCCGAACACCTCCCTCAACTCGTCGTCGTGGTTCTCTTCCTCGAACGTGCGGCCGGTCGCGGCGAAGAACGCCTCCTCGAGGGTCTCCACGCCGAAGCGGCGCTTCACGTCCGCGACGGGCTCGAGGAACAGCAGCTCGCCGCGGTCGAGCAGGCCGACGCGGTCTGCCAGCGCCTCCGCCTCCGCCATGTCGTGCGTGCAGAGAAGGATCGTCGCGTCGTGGGTCGCCCTGACCTCGCGGACGAAGTCCTGGACCTCGAGCTTCGATCGCGGGTCGAGCCCCGTGGTCGGCTCGTCGAGCAGGAGCAGGACGGGCGACGTCAGGAGCGCACGGGCGAGCGCGACCTTCTGCTGCATCCCGCGGGACAGGTTCATCATCGACTCGGTCCGCCGGTCCGGCGGGAAGCCGACCCGCTGGAGGATCTCGGGGATCGCCGTTCGCGTCTGGCTCGGCGTCATGCCGTAGAAGCGCGCCGCGTAGGAGAGATTCTCCTGCGCGGACATCTTCTTGAAGAAGCTCGCCTCGACGGACACGCGGTTCACGAGCCGCCGGATCCTCCGGGCCTCCTTGAACGCGTCGTGGCCGAAGATGCGCGCGCTGCCGCCGTCCTCGAGCAGCAGCGTGGACAGGAGGCGGACGAGCGTCGACTTCCCCGAGCCGTTCTGGCCGAGAATGGCGACGCACTCGCCCCGTTCGATCGTGAAGGTGACCTCCTTCAGCGCGGGGAACGCGCGGCGCGCGAAGCGCCCCGCCTTGGGATCACGCCGGCGGAAGACCTTCGTCAGGTTGTCGACCTCCACCGCGGGGACGTCGCGACGGACGGACGTGCTCAATCTGGGTGCTGCGAAGGTGGACATGCTGCTCCTTGTGGAACGAGATGGATACGGAGAACGAGAGGCCGCCGGCGAAGGCGGCGCGCAGACCTAGCGGTGGCCGCGCGGGACCATGGGGCTGCCGCAGCAGCTGACCGTGGTCGGGTTCTCGACGTATCCGAGCAACATGGGCCGCGAACGATAGGCGTTGAACCGGACAACGTCAAATGTCGCGCGTGTGCACGCACCTTTAGTCTTTCGACTTGGAGTTCGAGATCCGCGACCTCGACGAGAGCCGGCTCGAAGCAGCGGTGAAGCTGTGGGAGAGCGCGGAGTCGAACGACGCGCTCGCGTTCTCGCTCGCAGAGGTCCTCGCCGCCGTGCATGCGCGCGAGCCGGCGCTCGTCGCGCTCGCCGAGGACCGTGTCGTCGGCGCCATCTCCGCGCGTGTCGACGGCGGACGCGCGTGGATCCTGCGCTGGTCGGTGGAGGCAGGATGGCGGCGGCGCGGCATCGGCGCGTCGCTCCTCCGCGCGCTCGAGCGGCGCCTGCTCGCGCTCGGCGTCCGCGACATCTCCATGCTCGCCCCGCGCGGCGGCCTCGGCGCGGACACGGCGGCGGCGAGCGGCTATCTGCCGCAGGAGGAGACCGTCTACCTGGAGAAGCGCCGCCTGCACACCGACGCCGGCGACGAGCGGGTGGAGGAGCTCGGCGGCCAGTGGCCGTCGCCCGATCTCTGGCTCGCCATCGGGGGCATGGCGCGGGAGAAGGAGCTGATCGAGCGCCGGGTGATCCTGCCCCTCGCCGAGCGCGACCTGGCGGAGCGGCACGGTGTCGTGCCTGCGTCGGCGGTCATCCTCTTCGGGCCGCCCGGGACCGGGAAGACGACCTTCGCCAAGGCGGTGGCCGGCCGCCTGCGCTGGCCGTTCGTCGAGGTGTTCCCGAGCCAGCTGTCCGGCGTGGACGCCCACGGACGCGCGGGCGCGCTGCGCGAGCTCTTCGAGCAGCTGCTCTACCTCGACAACGTCGTCGTCTTCATCGACGAGGTGGAGGACATCGCGTCCGCGCGGCAGACGCGGCCGGAGACGCACGTGATCGCGAACGAGCTCTTGAAGCTCATCCCCCGCTTCCGCGACGGCGGCTCCCGCCTGCTCGTGTGCGCGACCAACTCCGTCCGCGACCTCGACCACGCCTTCACGCGGCCGGGCCGGTTCGACTACCTCGTGCCGGTCGGGCCGCCGGACACGACCGCGCGCGAGGGCATCTGGGCGCGGTACGTGGCGTCGATCACGGACGCGGACGTCGATCTCGGGGAGCTGGCCGAGCAGTCGCGCTTCTTCTCCGCCGCCGACATCGAGTTCGCCGCGCAGAAGGCGGCCCAGGCGGCGTTCGAGCGCTCGCTCCAGGACGGATTCGACCGCGCCGTCACCGACGACTTCCTCGCCGCCGTCCGTGAGGTGCGCCCGTCCATCAGCACCGCGATGGCGCGCGACTTCGACGAGGACATCGAGCGGTACTCCCGCTTCTAGGCGGCGTGAGGCGGAGGATCGTCGTCCTCCGCCTCGTCCGGCTCCGGCCGGTAGTCGTCCAGCCACGCCACGATCTCGGGCTCGCGCAGCAGCAGCTCGACGACGGTTCCATCCTCGCGTTCGCTCACGACTCCTCCTCGACGTCGTGGACGAAGAAGATCCCGAGCCGCGACTGGCCCGTGGCCTTCTTCAAGTCGGGGTACTCCACGATCTCGGGCGAGACCCGGATCCCCGCCACGAGGTAACGGACGGGCTCGTCCGTGTCATTCCGGATCTCGTGCGCGCCGTCGCGGCCGGGCGGGAAGTGGACGGCCTCGCCCTCCGCGAGCCGGCGCTCGCCCTCGAACGTGCGCAGCGTCGGCGTCCCGCGCAGGACGACGAGGAGCTCCTCCGAGCCGTGGTGGAAGTGGAAGATCATGAAGTTGCCCCGCTCGAGCTCGTACAGGCTCGCGCCGAGCATCGGCCCGGCCGGCACGAGCCGTTTGGTGAGGCCGCCTCCGCCCGACCAGTCCTCGTGCTGCTCGCCCCAGTCGTCGTCCCACACGTTCATGCCCGGGACGATGGCAGATAAAGAGGCCATCTTCTGTCATGTTTTGCGCGTAAGGTCGGATTGTGCGCGCGACCCGTCTCGTCTCGCTCCTCCTCCTGCTCCAGACCCGGGGCCAGCTGACGGCGGCGGACATCGCCGAGCGGCTGGAGGTGTCGGTGCGCACCGTGCACCGCGACGTCGAGTCGCTCGCGGCCGCGGGCGTGCCGGTCGAGGCCGTGCGCGGCCCGGCCGGCGGGTACCGGCTCGCCGGCGGATACCGGACGCGGCTCACCGGCCTGACCGGCGACGAGGCGGAGGCGCTCTTCGCGGCCGGCATGACCGGCCCGGCCGCCGAGCTCGGCCTCGGCGGCGAGCTGGCGGCGGCGCGGCTGATGGCACGCAAGGGGCTGCGCCTGCCGGTTGCCGGCGCCTCGATCATCGCCGACGTGACGGTGGAGACGC
>JAFALP010000047.1 GCA_019234175.1 Actinomycetota bacterium
AACGTCGGCATCGTCCTCGTCTTCGGGGTGTTCTACTTCAGGTTCCTCCACCATGGCGGCTGAAGTCCGCACCGGCGGATGTCTCTGCGGCGCCGTCCGCTACAGCGTCCGCGGCGATCCCGTTCGCGTTGTGCGCTGTCACTGCACCGACTGCCGCAAGGAATCCGGCAGCGCGTTCACCGTCTTCGCGCACTGGCCCGTCGACGCGTTCGAGCTGACCGGCGAGCTCGCGAGCTATGACCGCCGCGGCTTCTGTCCCGCCTGCGGATCGCGCATCCTCGACACGAGCGACGTCGACGCCGGCGGGGCGTTCGTCGAGATCCGCCTCGGCAGTCTCGACGATGCGCCGTTCGAGCTGACGCCCGAACGCGAGACCTGGGTGAAGCGGCGCGAGAGCTGGATTCCGCCCGTCGACCGCGCGACGCAGCACCCTGAGGGCTGAAGAGACGGCCCGGCGCTGGAGCGCCGGGCCATCGCCGCAGGACAGGGACGCTGGAACCTTGGGGTTCCCCCGAACGCCCTCTTGAGCTTGCGGCTACCGAGGGCGGGGTCCACGGTCCGGCTGAGCCCTCCTTATAGGGGTTCTCGACTGACGAGTCAATCGGGTTTTGAAGTTTGTCCGCTCGGGCACCTCGCGCTCCGCAGCAGGCACCCAGCCTGTCGACAAGAGGGGGGACTCATGCACGTCAAGTTGCCCATCGGGGCCGCGAGTGCGCTCGCCGCGCTCGTCCTGCTCCCCGTTGCGGTGGCATCCGGCGCAGGAAGCGCCGGCTGGGCGAGCACGGCCACGCAGGCCGAGCCGCTCGGGAACCTCAGCGTCCTCGGCGCGACCGCGCCGACGACGGCAATGCATGTCACTGTCGCACTGAACCTCCGGAACGCGAGCGCGCTGCAGTCGCTCGTCGCCTCCGGGCAGACGATCACGCCCGACCAGTTCGCCTCCACCTATGCGCCGACCGACGCACAGGCGGCTCAGGTCGCCTCGTATCTGACGAGCAGCGGCTTCACCAACGTCACCGTCGTCCCGGGCAACACGCTCGTGACCGCCGACGGCACCGCCGCGAACGCGGACGCCGCCTTCGACACGGCGATCTCCGACGTGTCGTGGAACGGCGCGACCTATTACGTCAACACGGCGGCCGCGCAGGTGCCGTCGTCGCTCGGCGGCATCGTCGCCTCCGTGCTCGGCCTGCAGAACGTCGGCGTCATGCGCGTCGGCGACACCGGGCCGCTTCCGCCGACCGGCAACGTCGGGGCGCTGTACACGCCGCAGGACTTCTGGAAGTTCTACGACGCCACCACGGCGCCGACCGGCAGGAACACGGCCATCGCCGTCTTCGCCGAGGGGAACGTCCAGCCTGCCGTCACGCAGCTCGGGATCCAGGAGACCGCCTACGGGCTGCCCAAGGTGCCCGTCACCGTCGTCCCCGTCGGGCCTTCGAGCACGGACACCTCGGGCGAGGTGGAGTGGGAGATCGACACGCAGAACTCCACCGGCATGGCCGACGGCGTGAAGCGCCTGTACGTCTACGACGCCACCGACCTCACCGACGCGAGCACGACGCTCGAGTTCACCGATTTCGCGCACCAGGACGTGGCGAAGGCCGGCTCCGCCTCGTTCGGCGAGTGCGAGTACCAGGCGTATCTCGACGGATCCATGGTGGCGACCGACGACGCGGCGCTCCAGGCCGCGTCGCAGGGGCAGACGATGTTCGCCTCCTCCGGCGACCAGGGCGGGTTCTGCCCGTACGCGGACACGAACGGCATCGGCCCGGGCGGCCCGCCGTTCACGAGCTATCCCGCGTCGTCGCCGTACTTCGTCGGCGTCGGCGGCACGTCCCTCTTCTCCAACGCGGACTTCTCGCGCGGAAGCGAGATCGCGTGGTACACGAGCGGCGGCGGCACGAGCCTGTTCGAGATCCAAGAGCCGTGGCAGCACGGCGTCGTGCCCGCGACCGGCACCGTGTGCGGCTCGCAGTACGTGATCTCGTGCGGCCGCGGCGTGCCCGACGTCGCCATGGACGCGGACGCGATCATCTCCCCGGGCGCGTACTTCGACAACGGGACCGCGCAGCCGCAGGGCGGCACGAGCCTCGCCTCGCCGCTCGCGCTCGGCAGCTGGGCCCGCTTCGAGACCGGGCACAGCAACACGCTCGGCTGGGCGACGCCGCTCCTGTACAAGGCGGCCGGCTCGGCGGGGTTCAACGACATCACGCAGGGCGACTGCGAGCCGTATCCGGCCACGACCGGATACGACTTCTGCACCGGCCTCGGCTCGTTCGACGTCGCGCAGATGGAGAAGGTGATCGCACCGTCGACGGCCGTCCCGACCGCGACCGTGCCGGCGCCGTTCTGCACGCTCGCGAGCGCGCCGTCGGGTGACGCCACGCCGAACATCGCCGGCGCGCCGCTCTACACCGGCACCGAGGCGCACGCGCTCGACATCACCGCGTTCGGGATGACGAGCAACGGCACGACGCTCAGCGGAGCGATCCGCGTCGACAGCCTCAGCTCCGGGCCGGGCGGAACGACCGAGATCGACGGCACCGGGGACATCTGGTACGTCCTCTTCGCCTACAAGGGGACGACGTACTTCCTCGAGGCGCAGTACCCGGGCGCATCCTCCACGCTCGCCACGTTCGACGACGGCACCGTCGCCAAGTCGGCGACGGGCGGCGAGCAGTTCAGCGCCAACAACAGCACCGCCGCGACCGGCGTCCTCGACCGGGCGGACAACCTGGTCGAGATCACCGTTCCGGCCTCGGAGGTCGGGAGCCCGCCCGCCGGAACCTCGCTCACGGCCACGTCGGCGCAGACGTACGCCCAGGCGGGGACGCCCGCGGCCGCCCTGCTGGAGCAGGCGGACACGGCACCCGGCTCGAGCTACACGATGGGCTCGACCTGCTGAGCGAATCCAGGGCACACTGAGGGCCGATGCGTTTCGTCGTTGCATCGGTCCTCGTGGCCCTCTCCGCCCAGGCCTTCCACGCTTCGTCCGCACCGGTGTCGCCGCCGGTGCGGGCGATGCTCATCAGCAGCAACCACTGGCACTCGGCCTGCCCGGTCCCCATCCCGGGCCTGCGCGTCCTCACGCTCAGCTACTGGGGTTGGGACGGGAAGACGCACACGGGCCAGCTCGTCACGAACGAGAACGCGGTCGCGCCGCTCACCTCGGTCTTCCGCCGTCTGTACGCGATGCACTTCGAGATCCACCACATGCAGCTGACCGACAACTACGGGAAGGCGAGCCAGCAGCCGCTCGACGGCGACGTCACCTACTCGTTCTCCTGCCGCGACGCCGTGCCCTCGCCGTGCTCCGGCGGCACGTCGACCCACGCCTGGTCGATGCACGCCTACGGCGACGCCATCGACATCAATCCCGTCGAGAACCCCTACGTCGGCTGCGGCCAGACGCGCGACAAGACCGCCGTCTCCTTCATGAAGCGCACACCGCTTCGCCGCGGCATGGTGACGCCGGCCGTGCTCGCCGCCTTCCACGACGTGGGGTGGGGCTGGGGCGGCTCCTGGTACGGCTCGACCAAGGA
>JAFALP010000381.1 GCA_019234175.1 Actinomycetota bacterium
GCGGAGGGACGCGAGGCGGCGCACACACGCGAGCGCGTGCGCCGCGAGGCGCTCGTAGTCCCGCAGCCAGGCGCCGACCGTGCGGTGGAGCGCGGCGACGACGACCGACAGGACCGCGAAGACCGGAAGGGCGGACGTGTGCAGCCACGGCCACAGCAGCGAGCCGTGCTCGGCGTCCATCTGCACGAGGTAGATGAGCGAGGTGGCGGCGAACGACGTCAGCCAGAGCCGCGCGGAGAGCTGCACGCGCATGCGCGGTGACGCGCCGAGGATCGACGCGACCCGGCGCGCGCGCACGACGCGCCAGGCGACGCGCGCGAGCATGAGCGCGATGCCGATCTTCACCACCGCGAGCAGGAACGGGTAGTAGCCGGCGTGCCGGTAGCTGACGGGCCCGACGTGGCGGCCGACGTCGATGCGGTGCGCGAGGCTGCGTCCGGCGAGCTCGGCGACGAGCGCGAGGAGAACGAGGGCGACGCGGGAGAGCCACCGCTGCCGGTTCACCGGGAAAGTGTGCCTAACGCCGCCGACATTGCGCATTCGGCGTCCCCGTGCGGGTCAGCGTCCCGAAGAACGACTCCGTGCACGACCAGTGGGCGGTGAGCGCGCGGACGTGGACGATGCCGTCGTGCTGGATCCCGTAGTGGGTGCAGCCGTCGGTGCTCGCGTGGTGCCACACCGCCTCGAACGGCTTGCCGGGAACCGCCGCGAAGTGGTTGCAGGTGGGGTTGCCCGGCGGCGTGGTCAGCGACCAGACGTAGCTCGTCACGGCCTCGCCGCCCTGCTCGACGGCGACGGTGTAGAAGGTCGCGCGCTGGGCCTCGGAGAAGATCGCCTTCACCGGCAGAAGGCGCGGCTTCGCACCGACGGTCGCGGGGGCCGCAGCCGTCGTGGTCGCGGTCGGCGTCGTGGCCGTCTCGATGACGACGGGCTTCGGCTTCGAGCTGCCGCTGACGGCGAGCACGATGCCGACGATCGCGCCCGCGAGCACGACGGCCGCGACCGCCGCCCACCGCGCCTGCTTCGACAGGCGCCGTCCGCGCTTCCCCGGCAGCGACTCCGCCCAGACGTCGCCCGCGCCGAGGACGAGCGCCGTCTGCGCGGCGGCGACCGGGGCGGGATCGAGCCGCTGCTCGAGCGCGTGCACGCGCTGCACGACGCCGAGCGCCCGCGCGATCGTCTGCAGCTGCGGCAGGAGGCGGAAGAGCGCGGCACGGATCTTCTCCACCCGGTCGAGCTTCGTGTGCACCTCGTCGGTGAGCTCGGCGTGCTCGTCGCGCCGCGCCTTCTTCCACTCGGGCGGCGCCTCGTCGGCGCGCTCGACGACCGAACGCAGCGCGTCGAGATCCGCCTCGAGCTTCGCGCGGGACTCCGCGAGCACCTGCGCGAGCTTTCCCTCGCGCACCGACTTCGCCGCGCCCTCGACGTGCTCGACGGCGTCGCGCACCGACTGGCCGAGGGCGGACGCGTCGGCGGCGAGCGCCGTGTCGGCGCCGGCGCCGAGGGCGGCGGTCGCGGCGAGCACCTGCGCGACGTCTCCCGCCGCGGAGTGCAGCAGCTCGCGTCGGTCACCGCCGCGAAACCACTTCACGAGCGGCTGCAGCGCCTCGAGCGCCGCCTGCGAGGCCGGTTGCCCGTCGAGGGTCGTCGCCGCGGCGAAGAGGTCGTGGAGCCGTGGACCGTCGGCACTGCGCATGCGCCGGCCGACGTCGGCGGCAGCCTTCGCCTGCTGCGCCGCGCTGACCACCTCGCCCACGCCGGCGAGGCCGAGGAGGGCGTCGAGCGCGGTCAGCGCGCTCGTGCATTCGCGCGCGAACGCGCCCAGCTCGTCGCGAAGCGTCGCCAGGAGCTCGCGCTGGTGCAGGTGCTCCTGCGCGAGTGCGTCGGTCCATGCCTGCTCGTCGCCCGGAGGCATCGCGTATGTCTACGCGACTAGCCCAGCAGGGTCAATGACCACTCGCTGCGATGCTCGGCATCGAGCGAGAACATCATGATCCGCTGGAAACGGCCGAGAGCGAGGACGCCGTCGGCGAACGGCACCTGTTCGCTGCGCGGCGAGAGCAGCGCGCACACGAGGCGCTCCCGGTTCGGGATGCCGCCGGGGACGATCCGCTCGAGGAGCACCTCCAGGTCCTCGAAGAAGCCGGTCTCGCGCTCCTGGATGCGGATCACCGACAGCGCGTGGAGCGGATGGACGAACGCGATCCCGTCGCGCCGCTCCGAGCGCGCGACCGTCTGCGAGACGTCGTTGGTGATGTCCATCACCGACAGCGTCGGCAGCGCGGCCGCAATCGAGTATGGGACTTCAATACTGGTCATGTGACTAAGGGCCGTAGGCCTGCGCCACCTCCCGCGGCAGCCGGAAGTGGACGTCCTCGCGCGCGACCGTGATCTCCTCGGGGAGGTCGTAGCCGTGCGCGGCGAGACGCTCCGCCGTCGCCCGCACGAGCCCCTCCGGCGTGGAGGCTCCCGCGGTGAGGCCGACCGTCTCGTGCCCGGCGAGGAGGTCGCTGTCCAGCTCGCTCTCGCCGTCGACGAGCGTCGCCCGCGCGCCCGCCGCCTGTGCGACCTCGACGAGGCGCTGTGCATTCGAGCTGTTCTCGGAGCCGATGACGAAGATGAGCGACGCGCCCTGCGCGACCATCGCCTTCACCGCGTCCTGCCGGTTCTGCGTCGCGTAACAGATGTCGTCCGCGTTCGGGCGGCGGAGCGAGCCGCCGACATGGTCGGCGAGCGCGTCGACGATCGGCGCGACGTCGTCGAGCGACAGCGTCGTCTGCGTGATGACGGCGACGGGCTTGTCGGTCGGCAGCGCACGCGCCTGCTCCGGCGTCTCCACGACGACCGTCGCCTCGGGCCGCTCGCCGAGCGTCCCGATCACCTCGACGTGGTTCGCATGCCCGACGAGCGCGACAAGATGGCCGCTGTCGGCGTACGTGCGCGCTTCCGCGTGCACCTTGTTCACGAGCGGGCACGTTGCGTCGACGACCTTGAGGCCGCGCGCGCTCGCGTTCGCCTTCACCGACGGAGCGACGCCGTGCGCGGAGAGAACACAGATCTCGCCCTCCGGAATCTCCGACTCGTCCTCGACGAAGACGGCGCCGAGCCTCTCCAGCCGGCGCACGACGTGCTCGTTGTGCACGATCTGGTGGCGGACGTAGACGGGCGGGCCGTGCTGCTCGAGCAGCCGCTCGACGATCTCGATGGCGCGGTCGACGCCGGCGCAGAACGAGCGCGGCGCCGCGAGCAGGACGCGCTTGCCGCTCACGCGACGCTCCCGAGCGCGCGCAGCGCCGTGCGGACGTCGCGAACGGCGCGGAGCGACTCCCGCGGCGCGGTTGCGAACGCACGGGCGAGCCCCATCGGCGCGACGCTGCCGTCCTCCTTGAAGGCGTGGACGAGCGGGCCGAGCTGCCGGCTTGGCGTGTCGCTCAACGCGCGGACGCAGCCGGCGAGCCGGCCGGCGCGCGCGTAGATCCCGGACTCCATGTCGACGGCGTCGGCGCCCGTGCGCTCACGCAGGCGCGCGCGCTCGGCCGGGTCGTCGACGATCACGGCCGCGGAGAGGATCGTCCCTTCGCGTGCGCCGCGCACGCCGAGGGGAGCGCCCTGCCACAGCACCGAGCCCGACTCGTCCACGACGCGCGTCGCGTCGATCACGGTGCCGACCGGCAGGTCGTCGCGCAGCGAGCCGGCGATGCCGAACGAGACGACCTCCTGCTCGGGGACGCCGTGCGCGCACGCCATTCCGACGAGCATCGTCCTCCCCAGTCTCTTCGCCGCGCGCCGCTCAGCGGGCAATGCGCATGCGAACGTCAACCGGTCAGCGTCCACGCCATGCTCCGCACGGTCTCCTTCAGGCTCTTCGACGACTCGAAGGCTGCAGAGGGCTCGAAGCCGGAGTGGATGCCGCAGTGCTCGCAGCGCGGGTCGTTGCCGGGCCCGTACGCGTCCCACTCCATGCCCTCCAAGAGCGCCTCGTACGTCGGGAAGATCCCGTCCGTGAGGAGATAGCACGGGCCCTTCCACCCGTACGGGTTGCGCGTGATCGATCCCCACGGAGCGCACGAGAGCTTGCGCTCGCCGGTGAGGAAGTCCTGGTAGATCGGCGTCGCGATCCACCGATAGCCGTGCTTGCGGACGGCGGCGCGGATGGCGCGGAACTTCTCCTCGTGCTCCGCGCGCGTCATCGTCAGCGCCGGGTCGATCTGCGAGTACTGGTAGCCCGGCGCGACGAGCATCCCGTCGATGCCGACCTCGTCGGTGAGGTAGCGCATCATCTCGATGACGTCGTCGACCTCGGTCTCCTTGAAGATCGTCGTGTTCGTCGTCACGCGGAAGCCGCGCGAGCGTGCCGTCTTGATCGCGTCGACCGCGATCTCCCAGAGGCCCGGGTAGTCGCACACGTAGTCGTGGATCTCGCGCATGCCGTCGAGGTGGACGACGAACGTCATGCGGGCCGACGGCTCGAACCAGTCGAGGCACTGCTCGAG
>JAFALP010000084.1 GCA_019234175.1 Actinomycetota bacterium
AGCGGCTGGCCGACGACGCCGACCGGCTCCGTGTCCACGAGCGTCGAGACGGCGACAACGGTGACCCCCGACGCGTCGAGCGCGGCGAGGCCCTCCCGGATCGTCCGCTCGCGGTCGCCGAGGTTCGAGCCGAGGCCGATGTACGCGCGCGGCACCGGTGGGACGCTAGCGCTACGCTCCGCGAGGTGCGCCGGCGCTCCCTCATCGCTCTCGGGGCGATGGCATGCGCCCTGGCCATCGTCGCGACGGCTGCGGGGGCGACACCCGAGTGGTGGCTGCAGTCGATCGGCGCGACACAGGTGACTCCGCCCGGCCCGGGCGTCCCGATCGTCATCGTCGACGGCGCGGTCGACGCGACGCAGCCGTCGTTCGCTGGCAGGCCGAACACGACATACCTCGACCAGCAGCTGCTCATCGACTCGGACGACATCCACGCGACGGCGGTCGCTTCGCTCGCCGCCGCTCCCGCGACGGCGGCCATCGCCGGCGTGTACCCGCAGGCGACGCTCGCGCTCTGGGATGCCGGCCGCGGCGACAGCGGCATCGATGCGGCATCTGCCGCGCTCGGGATCCGCACCGCCGCACAGCACTGCCCGGCGGTGATCAACCTCAGCTTCGGCGGCCCGGTTCCCGCACCCGACGTCCAGGCGGCGATCCTCACCGCCGTCCGCGCCGGCTGCCTCGTCGTCGCCGCCGCAGGCAACAGCGGCCTCGAAGGCGACCCGACGATGTATCCGGCCGCGTACCAGCACGTCTTCACCGTGGGGGCGACGGACGAGAACGACACGGCGCTGCCGTTCTCGAGCTCGGGCCCGTGGCTCGACCTCGCCGCGCCCGGCACCGACATGACCGCCGACGTGCCTCTCACCCACGATCCGTCCGGCGTGTCGAGCGGCCTGGCCGGAACGAGCTTCGCCGCGCCTCTCGTCAGCGCGGCCGCGGCCTGGATCTGGACGGTGCGGCCGAACCTCACCGCCAGTCAAGTGGCAGCGGTGCTGCGCGAGAGCGCGCGCAAGGTCTCGTCGGCGAACCTCGACACGAAGACCGGCTACGGCATCCTGAACATCGCCGTCGCGCTCGCTTCGCCACCGCCGGTGCCCGATCCCTACGAGCCGAACGACGACATCGGCGAAGTCAAGCCCGGCCTGCTCTTCTCGTCCGGCGAGCCGCCGCTCACGACTGCGACCCGCACGTCCAACCGCATCGCCGGGACCGTGCTGCAGAACGACGACCCGATCGACCTCTACCGCATCTGGGTTCCCCCGCACGAGGTCGTGCGGGTCTCGACCGACACGAAGGCCGCGACCTCGAGGATCTGGGGGCCGCAGACGGTCGCGCTCGGCGAGCCGGCCGTGCTGCGAAAGCGCGACCTTGTCGGCTCGTCGATCACGGGCGGCGCGAAGGGCGCGTACGCGTACGCCGAGGTACAGCTCGCGACGACGAGCGGCTTCGCGTCCTACGTGCTCAGCGTCACGGCCTCGAAACGCTGACCGAGGCAGTCCCGTCGAGGCCGCCGGGACGCACGGCCGGCTTCTCGATGCGAACGACGACGCGCTCCGGTGCGAACCGGGCGACGAGCTCGTCGGCGACGGCGGCGCCGAGCGCCTCGAGCAGCGAGTACGCGCGCGCGTCCGAGACCTCCTGCACCGTGCGCGCAACGGCGCTGTAGTCGACCGCGTCCTCGAGGCGATCGGACATGCCGCGATCGCCGACGTCGAGCGCGACGTCGAACACGAAGTCCTGCCCCTCCTCGCGCTCGTGCGCGTGCACGCCGTGCCGGCCGAATAGCCGGAGCCCGCGCACCTCGACGGTGATCATGCGAACGCCTTCGCGACGTTCAACGCATCGACATGGGCCTCGACGTCGTGTGCGCGAACGATCGTCGCGCCTCGTTCGTATGCCGCGACGGCGGCGGCAACGCTGGCGCTTCGGAGGTCGGTGGCGCCGAGGCGGGCAAGCGTGCTCTTGCGCGAGAAGCCGACGAGCACGGGACGGCCGAGCGCGAGGAGCACGTCGAGGCGCCGGATGAGCTCGAGGTTGTGCTCGACCGTCTTGCCGAAGCCGATACCCGGGTCGAGGCAGACGCGGTCCTCGGCGACGCCTTCCGCGACGGCGAACGCGAGCCGCTCCTCGAGGAACGCCGCCACCTCGGCCGCGACGTCGTCGTAGCGAGGGTCGATCTGCATCGTCCTCGGGTCGCCCTGCATGTGCATGAGGCAGAGATAGGCGCCGGAGCCGGCGACGACGCCGGCGAGATCGGGGTCGGCGCGCAGCGCGGTCACATCGTTGACCATCTCCGCCCCGAGCTCGATCGCACGCGCCGCGACGGCCGCCTTCGCCGTGTCGATCGACACCGGCACGCCGCCGGCGATGCGCTCGAGCACGGGAACGATCGGGCGCAGCTCCTCGTCGGCGGAGACGCCGTCCGACCCGGGTCGCGTCGACTCGCCGCCGACGTCGACGATCGCCGCGCCCTCGTCGGCCATGCGCCGGGCCGCCGCGGCGGCGACGTCGGGATCGAGGTGGGCGCCGCCGTCCGAGAACGAGTCCGGCGTGACGTTGACGACGCCCATGACGGACGGGCGCGGGAAGCGCAGCTCGATCGGCTCCACGATCGAGACTCTAGGTGCGGGAAGCCGCTAGGACTTCGCCGGATCGGGCGGCGGCTGCATCGTCGCGCCCGGAAGCGGGAACGGCCGCGGGCGCGGCAGGCGCTCGCGCTTCGGCTCCTCCTGCGGCTGCGGCACCTCCGGCGCGGGCTTCTCCTCGGGGAAGACCGTCGCCTCGTCCTCGCCGGCGAGCAGGCGCTCGAACTGGTCGCGGTCGATCGTCTCGCGCTCGATGAGGATCTGCGAGATGCGGTGGAGCTCCTCCATGTGCTCGCGCAGGACGTTCAGCGCGAGCTCGTGCGCCTCTTCGATGACGCGGCGGATCTCGTCGTCGATCTCGCGCGCGATCTCCTCCGAGTAGTCCGCCTCGGCGCCGTAGTCGCGCCCGAGGAACGGCTGGTCGTGGCCGCGGCCGAGCACGCGCGGGCCGAGCTTCTCGCTCATGCCGAAGCGCATGATCATCTGCTTCGCCGTCTGCGTGACCTTCTCCAGATCGTTCGCCGCGCCGGTCGTCACCTCGTGGAAGACGATCTCCTCCGCCGCGCGGCCGCCGAGCGTCATGCCCATCTGGTGCATGAGCGCGGTGCGCGTCGTCAAGTAGCGGTCCTCCGTCGGCAGCGAGATGGTGAGGCCGAGGGCCTGGCCGCGCGACACGATGGTGATCTTGTGCACCGGATCGGTGTGCTCGAGGTAGTGGCCGACGAGCGCGTGGCCCATCTCGTGGTACGCGGTGATCTTCCGCTCATGCTCGGAGAGCAGGCGTGCCTTCTTCTCCGGGCCGGCCAGCACGCGCATGATCCCCTCCTCCAGCTCGTCCTGCTCGATGATCTTCTTGCCGCGGCGCGCCGCGAGCAGCGCAGCCTCGTTGACGAGGTTCGCGAGGTCGGCGCCGGTGAAGCCCGGCGTTCCCGCGGCCAGCGTGTCGAGGTCGATCTCCGGCGCGAGCGGCTTGCCCTTCGTGTGCACCTCGAGGATGCGCTGGCGGCCGACGCGGTCGGGCCGGTCGACGACGATCTGCCGGTCGAAGCGGCCGGGGCGCAGCAGCGCCGGGTCGAGGATGTCGGGCCGGTTCGTGGCGGCGATGAGGATGATGTTGTCCTTCATCTCGAAGCCGTCCATCTCCACGAGCAGCTGGTTCAGCGTCTGCTCGCGCTCGTCGTGGCCGCCGCCGAGTCCGGCACCGCGGTGACGGCCGACGGCGTCGATCTCGTCCATGAAGACGATGCACGGCGCCGCCTGCTTCGCCTGCTCGAAGAGGTCGCGCACGCGCGAGGCGCCGACGCCGACGAACATCTCGACGAAGTCCGAGCCGGAGATGGAGAAGAACGGCACGCCCGCCTCGCCGGCGACCGCGCGCGCGAGCAGCGTCTTGCCGGTGCCGGGAGGCCCGTACAGCAGCACGCCCTTGGGGATGCGCGCGCCGAGCGCCTGGAACTTCTTCGGGTTCTCGAGGAACTCCTTGATCTCCTGCAGCTCCTCGACCGCCTCGTCGACGCCGGCGACGTCCTTGAAGCCGATCTTCGGCGAGTCCGGCGTCATCCGCTTCGCGCGCGACTTGCCGAAGCTCATCACCTTGGAGCCGCCGCCCTGCACCTGGTTCATGAGGAAGATCCAGAAGCCGAACAGGAGGACGAACGGGAGCAGGCTGGTGAGGATCGACCACCACGGCGACGAGCCCACGCCCTTCGAGTTGAACGGGACGTTGTGCTCGAGCATCGTCTGCTCGATCGCCGCCTCCGACTGCGGGTCGGCGTAGTGGACGCTGTACTTCTGCCCGGTCTTCGTCAGCAGCGTCAGCGACTGCTTGTTCGGGTCGATGGAGACGCTGTCGATCGACCCCGGCTGGCTCCGGATCTGCTGATACACCGCCGAGGTCGGCTCCGAGGTCGCCTTCGTCCCGTGGCTGCCCAGCGTCTGCAGGGCCAGCCAGACGAGCGCTGCGATGATGATCAGCGGGAAAAGCGCGCTACGGAAGAAACGATTCAAGGGAGGATCCTCCCGGGCAGGGTACCAGTGTCCATGTGGTTATCGGCTTTTCGGCCCCGGGGGTTACGACCCTGCCGGAATCCGCGCCGGGTCGAGCACCCCGACGTACGGCAGATTCCGGTACCGCTCCGCAAAGTCGAGGCCGTACCCGATGACGAACCGATTGGGGATCTCGAAGCCGACGTACCGCACGGGAACGTCGATCTCGCGGCGGTCGGGCTTCGTCAGGAGGGCGCAGATCTCGAGGCTCGCGGGCTCCCGCGCCTCGAGGTTCCGGATGAGGTACGAGAGCGTCAGCCCCGAGTCGATGATGTCCTCCACCACGAGGACGTGCCGCCCCTCGATGTTGATGTCGAGGTCCTTCAGGATCCGGACGACGCCCGACGAGTCGGTCGAGTCGCCGTAGCTCGAGATGGCCATGAAGTCGATCTCGCACGGGATCGTCAGGTGGCGCATGAGGTCGGCCATGAAGAAGACGGCGCCCTTGAGCACGCCCACGAGCAGGAGGTCGCGGCCGGCGTAGTCGTTGGAGACCTCCTCGCCGAGCTCCGAGACGCGGTGCTGCAGCGCCTCCGGCTCGATCAGGACCTCCGTGACGGCGCGCTCGAGCTCAGTCGCGTTCAACGTCCACGTCCGGATGCTCGACGATGCCGGGGATCGCGACCACCTCGTCCCCGCGCACGACCAGAGGCCAGGCCTCTCGTTCGGAACGGGGAATCTTGGCGTCCACGAATACGTCCTGAATCTTCTTCCGGCGCCCTGCGAGCCGGTCGCCGGCGCGCCACCCTCGTACCTTAAGCCCTTCCGCGCGCGCGCGAATGCGCCATGCGCCCCAGCGCACCTCGCCCCTCAGGTCGACGGGGCCGTGCTCGAGCCAGAGCCGGTCGTACTCCCGCACGGCCATGAGGCCGCCGCCCAGATCGACCCGCCGCGAGCCGGGCCCCGCCGCGAGGAGCTCGGCGAGCGGCGGCGGCAGCGTGTCGCGGGCGTCGAGCGCGCGCACGAGGTTCGCGTCCGCCTCCGGGTGGAGCCGGCGGAGCAGCGGCATGATCTCGTCGCGGATGAGTCCGCGCTTCGTGTCGGCGTTGCTCGCGTCGACGCGGAACGGAAGCCCGGCGCCCTCGCAGTACGCGGAGGTGTCGTCGCGCCAGAGCGGCAGGAGCGGGTGGACGACGCCGTCGTCGCGCCGGGGGGCGATCCCCGTCGCCGCGCCGCGCGAGACGAGCCGGTAGAGCACCGTCTCCGCCTGGTCCGACGCCGTATGGCCCGTCGCACGCAGCCGGTCGCGCGCGACCGAGTAGCGCTGCTCGCGCAGGTCCGCCTCGGCGAAACCGCGACCGTCGAGCTCGATCACCTCGGCGCCGAGCACGTCGGCGCAGAAGGCCGCGTCCGCCTCCGAGTC
>JAFALP010000083.1 GCA_019234175.1 Actinomycetota bacterium
GAAGCCGGGCGCGCCGAACCTCATCGCGCAGGCCGCCCTCATGCGCTTCGAGGACGCGCACGGGCTCCCGCTCTCCTCGACGCCGACGCCGCTCGTCTGGCACGACCTGTTCGCCGACGTCGTCGCGGGCCGCCTGAACACCGGGGGCTACACGTACGTGCTCGTGCACGAGACGATTCCCGAGTCGCTGCGGCTCTGGCACAACGGCAAGCTCGTCCTCACCACGCCCGGCAACACCGGGATCGCGCAGGCACCGACGGCGCCCGGGACCTTCCCGGTGTTCGAGCACATCCCGGTCGGGACGATGAGCGGCACGAACCCGGACGGCTCGAAGTACGACGACCCCGGCGTGCGCTGGATCAGCTACTTCCACGGCGGCGACGCGATCCATGCGTTCCCGCGCGGCTCGTACGGCACGCCGCAGAGCCTGGGGTGCGTCGAGCTTCCCTCCTCGGCGGCGGCGCAGGTGTGGCCGTACACGCCGGTCGGGACGCTCGTCACGATCACGCAGTAGCGGCGCGGCGCTCGAGCCAGAGGATGTCGCGCCAGACGCCGTCCCGCTCGCCGAGCCCGACGTGCCTGCCGACGACGCGGAAGCCGACGGCTGCGTGCAGCGCGAGGCTGGCGTCGTTCTCCGGGAAGACGCCGGCGAGGAGCGTCCAGTAGCCGTCCGCATCCGCCTGCGCCACGAGCGCTTCGAGAAGCGCGCGACCGACACCCCTGCCCCTCGCGGCCTCGCCGACGTAGACGCTCTCCTCGGCGACGCCGCGGTAACAGCTCCGGTGGGAGTACGGCGAAAGCGCCGTCCAGCCGACGACCGCACCGTTCTCTTCGGCGACGAGGCGCAGCGACGGATGCGCCTCGTCCCACGTGGGCCACGACGGCACATCCGTCTCGAACGTCGCATCGCCGGTGGCGATGCCCTCGGCGTAGACGGCCGCGACCTGCGGCCAGTCCGACGCCTGCAGCGCGCGAATCCGTACGAGCGCTATGCGGCGACAGCCTCCCCGGCGAAGATCGGCACCGTCTCGATCGTCTGCAGGATCCGGCCGGCGATCCGATACGGGTCGCCGAGCGAGTTCGGCCGCCGGTCCTCGAGATAGCCGCGGTAGCCGTTGCCGACGAAGCTGTGCGGCACGCGGATGGACGCGCCGCGGTCGGCGACGCCGTAGTTGAACTTGTCGATCGACTGCGTCTCGTGCAGGCCGGTGAGGCGCAGATGGTTGTCCGGCCCGTACACGGCGATGTGATCCAGCTTGTACACGTCGAATGCGGACATCAGCTCGGTGAAGTACTCCTCGCCGCCGGCCTCGCGCATGTGCGTGGTGGAGAAGTTCGTGTGCAGCCCGGAGCCGTTCCAGTCGAGCTCGGCGCCGAGCGGCTTGCAGTGCCAGTTCACGTCCACGCCGTACCGCTCGCACAGGCGCATGAGCAGGTAGCGCGCGATCCAGAGCTCGTCGGCGGCACGCTTCGAGCCCTTGCCGAAGATCTGGAACTCCCACTGACCCTTCGCCACCTCGGCGTTGATGCCCTCGAGGTCGATGCCGGCTTCGAGGCAGAGGTCGATGTGCTCGTCCACGATCTGCCGTGCGACGTCGCCGACGTTCTTGTAGCCGACGCCGGTGTAGTACTCGCCCTGCGGCGCGGGGAAGCCGTCCGCCGGGAACCCGAGCGGCGCGCCGTCGCGATAGAGGAAGTACTCCTGCTCGAAGCCGAACCACGCGCCCGGGTCGTCCGGGATGGAGGAGCGGCTGTTGGACGGATGCGGCGTCCCGTCCGGGAGCAGCACCTCGCACATGACGAGCATCGCGTTCTTCCGCGCCGGATCGGGGAAGACGGCCACCGGCTGCAGGAAGCAGTCCGAGCTCGAGCCCTCCGCCTGGCGGGTGGAGCTGCCGTCGAAGTTCCAGAGCGGCAGGTCGTCGAGCGCCGGCGTCTGGTCGAACGCGACGATCTTCGTCTTGCTGCGGAGGTTCGGCGTCGGCTCGTACCCGTCGAGCCAGATGTACTCGAGCTTGAACTTGGTCATCGGGGGCTCCCTTGTCGGACCATCAAAAAAGCCCCACGACTCCCTGAGTCGTGAGGCTCCGTTGCCTCGGCGGGCGCCTTCCGCGGCGACCGTCTGGGCCGAATGTATCAGCGGGAGCGGCTGGGCGTCCAGACCGCCGCCGCCACGCCCAGCCCGATGAGGATCGAGCCGCCGAACCAGCGCTCGAAGCGGGCGATCCTCCGGGAGCCGCGGAGCTTGTCCGCCGCCGCCCCGGCGAGGAAGGCGTAGGTGCTGTCGCTGAAGAAGCCGAGGACGGCGAAGCTCGCTCCGAAGACGAGGATCTGGAGCCAGGGATGGGCCGCGTTCGGGTCGACGAACTGCGGGATGAAGGCGAAGATGAAGACGATCGTCTTCGGGTTGGTCAGGTTGACGACGATCCCCTGCGTGTAGGCCCGCCGGAGCGTCCGGGGCACGCGTTCCTCGTCCACCGCCTCCTCGTTCCGCGTCAACAGGCGGCGG
>JAFALP010000021.1 GCA_019234175.1 Actinomycetota bacterium
ACGGCTTCGCGTCCGGGAGCGCCTGCAGGCCCTGCGTCATCGGCAGGTTCAGGTCGCGTCCGGTCGCCGTGCCGATGTACCCGGAGACGCCCTTGTGCGCCCAGTTGAGGTAGTCGGTGGCGACGACGTCGATGAGCATCGCGAAGCCGAGCTCGTCGCGCGCGTACGTGCACGCGTCGCGCACGTGCGCGCGGTCGACGACGACGGTCGTCTCGCCCTGCTCCTCCTTCGTCGAGAGGTAGCCGGGGATCTGCGCGAAGTCGTTCACGTCGCCACCTGCCGCCGCTCGTACGCCGGCGGCACGCCCGCCTGGTGCGCCTCGTGCAGCCGGATGATCCCTTCCATCAGCGCCTCCGGCCGCGGCGGGCAGAAGGGGACGTAGATGTCGACGGGGACGATGCGGTCGACGCCCTGCAGGATCGCGTAGTTGTTGAACATCCCCCCCGAGCTCGCACATGCGCCCATGGCGATGACCCACTTCGGCTCGAGCATCTGGTCGTAGATCTGCCGGAGCGGAGCCGCCATCTTGTGCGACACGCGGCCGGAGACGATGAGCAGGTCGGCCTGGCGCGGCGACGAGCGGAACGCCTCCATCCCGAAGCGTGCGAGGTCGTACCGCGAGCCGACGATGGACATCATCTCGATCGCGCAGCACGCGAGCCCGAACGTGTCCGGCCACATGGACTTCGTCTGCGCCCAGCGCACGGCCTTCTCCAGCGTCGTGATGCCGAGCGCCTGCTCGAGCTCCTCGACGCCGAGCTCCTCCTCGAACCTGGACGGCCCCTTCGTCGGCCAGAGGAGCCGCTCGGACTGGAGCCCGTAGTCGCGAAGCCTGGTGGTCACCACTCGAGGGCGCCCTTGCGCCAGATGTAGACGTACGCGACGACGAGGATGAGCAGGAAGAAGGCGAACTCGCCGAACCCGAACCAGCCGAGCGCGTGCAGCTGCACGGCGAGCGGGTACAGGAAGACGATCTCGATGTCGAAGACGATGAAGAGCATCGCCGTCAGGTAGAAGCTGACGGTGAAGCGCTGGGGCTTCATCTGGCCCTGCGAGACGCCCGACTCGAATGGGATGACGCGGGCGCGCGTGCGCCGCGTCGGGCGCGTCGCCACCGCGAACGACAGATAGATCATCGTCGCCGGGATGGCCAGGGCGAAGAGCCCATAGATGAGGAACGGCAGCCACGCGCTCAGCATCGGCGGGGCGACGTTACCAAGTCCGCACTTGTTCACGCTCGACACCAGGAGCGATGCGAGAGACGGGTGTTACAAAGTCGTTTGGATGCCGCCCCCGCTGGTACGATGAAGGGCGATGGAGCTGCAGGAGCGCACCGAGAGCATCGTCAGCCTCACGCCGGCCGCGGCGGAGAAGATCCGCGGGCTCATGGCGACCGAGACGGACGTCTCCGTCCTGCGCGTCGCCATCGAAGGCGGCTGCTGCTCCGGCTTCCAGTACGGCCTCGGGTTCGACCGCGGCGCCCAGGAGGGCGACTTCGAGTTCGAGCTGGAGGGCGTGAAGGTCGTCGTCGACCCGTTCAGCGCCCCGTACCTGAAGGGCTCGACGGTCGACTACCTGGAGACGATCCAGGAGTCCGGGTTCAAGATCGACAACCCGAACGCGGTCGCCTCGTGCGGATGCGGGCACTCGTTCCAGGTCGCCGAGGGCGAGGCGCCTGACGCCGACGCCCACGGCTGCGGCTCCGGCTGCAGCCACTGAGCCCACTCCGCGTCGCCGTCGTCGGCTCCGGCCCTGCCGGCTTCTACGCCGCAGGCGCGCTTCTCTCCGCCGACGTCCCGGTCGAGGTGGACATGTTCGAGCGGCTGCCGACGCCGTGGGGGCTCGTGCGTCTCGGCGTGGCGCCGGACCACCCCAAGCTGAAGACGGTCTCGCGCGCGTTCGAGCGCATCGCCGAGAAGCCCGGGTTTCGCTTCCTCGGCAACGTCGAGATCGGCCGCGACCTCGGCCACGCTGACCTCGCGCGCCTGTACGACGGCGTCGTCTACGCCGTCGGCGCGCAGACCGACCGCCGCCTCGGCATCCCCGGCGAGGACCTGCCCGGCTCGTGGGCGGCCACCGAGTTCGTCGCCTGGTACAACGGCCATCCCGACTATCAGCAGCTCGCATTCGACCTCGGAGTCGACCGGGCCGTCGTCGTCGGAGTGGGGAACGTCGCGCTCGACGTCGCGCGCATGCTCGCGCTCACGCCCGAGGAGCTGGGGCCGACCGACACCGCCGACGCGGCGATCGCCGCCATCTGCGGCGCCGACATCCGCGAGATCGTCGTCGTCGGCCGACGCGGTCCCGCGCAGGCGGCGTTCACGACGCCGGAGCTGGCCGAGCTCGGCGAGCTGGCAGGCGCGGACGTGATCGTCGACGCCGCCGACCTCGACGGCGCCGCCGCCACCGACACGAACTCGGAGCGCAACCTCGAGGTGCTGCGGGAGTTCGCCGCGCGCGAGCCGGCGGGGAAGCCGAAGCGCGTCGTCCTCGAGTTCTTCCGTTCTCCGGTGGCGATCCACGGCACCGAGCGGGTCGAGAGCGTCGAGCTCGTCCGCAACGTCCTCGACGCCGACGGCCGCGCCGTCGCGACGGACGAGCGTGAGACGCTCGAGTGCGGCCTCGTGTTCCGCAGCGTCGGCTACCGCGGCGTCGAGCTCCCCGGCGTCCCCTTCGACGAGAAGGCGGGCATCATCCCGAACGAGGACGGCCGCGTCGCACCCGGCGTGTACGTCGCCGGCTGGATCAAGCGCGCCCCCACCGGCGTCATCGGCACGAACAAGAAGGACGCGACGGAGACGGTCGAGCACCTGCTCGGCGACCTGCGCGACGCGCCGCGCAAGGGGGCCGCCGCCGCAGACGTGGACGCGCTCCTCGACGAGCGGGGCGTGCGCCGCGTCGTCTATGACGGCTGGCTCGCCATCGACGAGCAGGAGCGCGGCGCCGGCGAGCCGCTCGGGCGCCCGCGCGTGAAGCTGTGCACGTGGGACGAGCTGCTCGCCGCGTCCGAGCGCCTACACTCAGCGACGTGAGCACGGAGGCGCGCCAGGAGCTGTGGGGCGGCGAGACGACGAAGGCGATCGCCAACTTTCCCGTCTCCGGCGAGCCCATCCCGGCGCCGGTCGCACGCTGGCTCGGCCGCATCAAGGGCGCGGCCGCGCGCGTCAACGCCGACCTCGGGCTGCTCGACGCCGACAAGGCCGAGCGCATCGCCGCGGCAGCCGAGCGCATCGCGAGCGGCGAGCTCGACGACCAGTTCCCGATCGACGTCTTCCAGACCGGCTCCGGCACGTCGTCGAACATGAACGCGAACGAGGTCATCGCCACGCTCGCCGAGGGCGTGCATGCGAACGACGACGTGAACATGGGGCAGTCGTCGAACGACGTCTTCCCGTCCGCCGTCCATCTCGCGGCGCTCGACCAGATCGTCAACGACCTCATGCCGGCGCTCGAGCAGCTCGCGAACTCGCTCGAGGCCAAGGCAGCCGAGTTCGACGACGTGGTCAAGTCGGGCCGCACGCACTGGATGGACGCCGTGCCGGTCACGCTCGGCCAGGAG
>JAFALP010000066.1 GCA_019234175.1 Actinomycetota bacterium
CGTGCCCTGGGCGTCGGCGAGATCGCCGAGTTCCGCTCGGCGCACGAGGACGTCGCGTTCCGGCTGCCGGTCGAGCTCCGGCGCGCCGAGCGCTCGGCCGCCTAGACCTTCGCGATCGACGGCGCCGCGTCGGCGTCGACGCGGATCTCGACCGCGAGCACCTCGCCCTTGATGCGGTCCTCCCACCGCAGCAGCGGCTCGAGATCGGAGGGGAGCGTGAGGACGATGCGGTCCGTGATGGCGAAGCCCTGGTCCTTGCGCATCGCGTTCACCTGGCGGATGAGATCGCGGACGCGGCCTTCGAGGATCAGGTCGTCGTCGAGGGTCGTGTCGAGCGCGACGGTGACGCCGTCGGCGGAGGCGACCGCGAAGCCCTCGCTGCCGAGCCGCTCGACGAGCACCTCGTCCGCAGCGAGCGCGTGCCCCGCGGCCCGGAATCGCCCGCCCGAAAGCTCCTCGAAGTCGCCGGCCTGCAACGCCTGCTGCACGTCGCGCAGATCCTTTCCGAGCCGCGGCCCGAGCACGGGGAGGTTCGGCTTCACGCGCAGCTCCGCTTCGACGGCGCCGAACGCGACGTTCTTCACGTTCGCCTCGTCGGCGATCTCGTCGGCGTGCGGCCGCGCCGACGGCGCGCCCTCGACGACGAGGCCGCGGAGAGGCTGGCGCAGCTTCAGCCCCGCCGTCGCACGCGCCTGGTGCGCGAGCGCGACCACGCGGCGAACGTCCTCCACCTCGGCGAGCAGCGCGCGGTCGGGCTCGGGGACCTCGGGCCAGCCGGCGAGGTGCACCGATTCGGGACCGTCGAGCACGAGCGTGCGCCAGAGATGGTCGGTGATGAACGGCAGGATCGGCGCCATCACGCGCAGCGTCTGCACTATCGCGTACCACAGCGTCTGGAACGCGGCGGGATCGCCGCCCGACTGCCAGAAGCGCGGGCGCGAGCGGCGGATGTACCAGTTGGAGAGATCGTCGACGTACGCGACGTAGGCGCGCATGACGTCGACGCTGAGATACGTCTCGTATCCCGCCTCGGCGTCGGCGACGAAGGCGTGCGTGCGCTCGACGAGCCAGCGGTCGAGCGGCGCCAGGTCGCCCTCCAGGTTCAGCGCCTCCCAGGAGGGCCGGAAACCCTCGATGTTCGCGTACTCGACGAAGAACTTCACCGAGTTCCAGAGCGTGAGGAACTCGCGCTTGATCGCGTCCGCGGGCCCGAACCCGAAGAGGAGGTTGCGATCCGGCGGCTGCGCGCAGTACTGCCAGCGCATCACGTCCGCACCCATGCGCGCGAACGCGTCCTCGGCCTCGATCATGTTCCCCCACGAGCCGTGCATCTCGCGGCCCTCTTCGTCGAGCATCTTCTCGTACCCGAGCACGCGCTCGAACGGCGCGCGCTGCACGAGCACGACCGACATGAAGAGCTGCGAGTAGAACCACAGACGGATCTGCTCCCGCATCTCGGAGACCCAACTGGCCGGAAACCACTCCTCCCAATACGCGTGATCCGGAAGGTCGGCCGTCGTCAGGCCGCGGGCGGCGCCGGTCGCGTAGCCCTGCGGCACGAGCTCCGGGCTCTGCCAGCCGAGGGTCGAGAACGGGACGATGCCCGCGTCGAGCCAGACGTCGCCGACCTCGACGATGCGCGTGACGGAATCGCCGCACTTCTCGCAACGGATCGGCACGCGGTCGATCCACGGGCGGCGCAGCTCCTCCAGCTGGTCGAGCCCTTCGACGGCCCGCTCCTCGAGCTCTGCGCGGGACCCGATCACGTTCAGATGGCCACAGCCGCACGGATAGAACGGCAGCGGCAGGCCGTAGTAGCGGCGGCGGGAGATGTTCCAGTCGCCCATGTTGCGCAGCCAGTCGTCCATGCGCTTGCCCATGTACTCCGGCGTCCACTCGACGGTCTCATTGGCATCGAGCATCTGCTGGCGCAGGTCGCGCACGGAGATGAACCAGTCGTCGGCGATGCGGAAGATGAGCGGCGTGTCGCAGCGCCAGCAGTGCGGATAGCGGTGCTGGTAGAGGCCGGCCTCGACGAGCAGGCCCTTGCCGCCCAGCGCGCCGACGATCTGGTCGGCCGCCTCGACGGTGGAGAGGCCCTTCAGCCAGCCGAACTCCTCGTAGAAGCGGCCGGACTCGTCGACGGGCGTGATCACCTCGAGGTCGTGCACGCGGCTGAGCTCGAAGTCCTCGCCGCCGCAGCCTGGAGCGATGTGGACGATGCCGGTCCCCTCGTCCATGGAGACGTCCTCCCACGGGATGACGCGATGCGCGGGATGGACGATCTCGTCGAACGGCCCCGCGTACGTCCAGCCGACCATGTCGGCGCCGCGGAGGCGCTGCGTGAACTGCTCGTCCGGGTAGCGCGCGACCGCGACCCACTCGCCGTTGGCGCGCAACCCGTACTCGGCCTCGGGGTTGACGGCGGCGGCGACGTTCGCAGGCAGCGTCCACGGCGTCGTCGTCCAGACGACGAGCGACTCGCCGGGGCGGTCGTCGAGCCGGAAGCGGACGTAGAGCGACGGGTCCGCCTTGTCCTGGTAGACGCCGGACATCGCCAGCTCGTGCTGCGAGATGGAGGTGCCGCACCTGGGGCACCACTCCGTCGAGCGGTGGCCGAGGTACAGCCAGTCGCGCTCGTGCACCGTCTTCAGCATCCGCCAGACGTACTCGATGTTCGTGTCGCTGAACGTGAAGTAGTCGCGGCCCCTGTCCATCCACTGCCCGAGGCGCTTCGACCCTTCCCACAGCTGCTCCGAGTAGTGGACGACGGCCTCGCGGCACCTCGCGGCGAACTTCTCGAGGCCGTACTCCTCGATCTCGTGCTTCGAGTTGAGCCCGAGCTCGCGCTCGACGCCGACCTCGATCCAGAGCCCCTGGCAGTCGAAGCCGTTCTGGTACCGCTGGTCGAAGCCGCGAAGCGCCTTGTAGCGCTGGAAGACGTCCTTCAGCGTCCGGCCCCAGGCGGTGTGGACGCCGAGGGTCTTGTTGGCGGTGACCGGCCCGTCCACGAAGGAGTACTTCGGGCCGCCGCGGTTCTGCTCCCGGAGGGCCTGGAAGGTGCCCTCCCGCTCCCAGGTCTCGAGGACCGCCTCCTCGAGGGCGGGGTGGTCGGGTACCGTCGGAAGCGGCTGAAACACTTGCTCGGCCATTCGGGAAGCGAAGTCTAGAGAGCGACGTTCTAGCTCTCGAAGGACCGGATACTGAAAGGACTGAAATGACGCAGAACGTGACCGACGCGACCTTCGAGAGCGAGGTCCTCCAGAGCGGGGAGCCCGTGCTCGTGGACTTCTGGGCGGAATGGTGCGGCCCCTGCCACGCCGTCTCCCCCGTCCTCGAGAAGATCTCGGAGGAGCGGAACCTCAAGCTCGTCAAGGTGAACATCGACGAGAACCAGAGCCTGGCGATGCGCTACGGGATCCAGTCGATCCCGAACATGATCCTCTTCGAGAACGGCGAGCCGAAGGCGAACGCCGTCGGCGCCATGCCGAAGGGGATGCTCGAGCGGCAGCTCGGTCTGGCGGAATAGAACTGCGGCGCGGAGAGCTTCTAGCTCTCCGCCGCGTTCCCCTCGAGGAACGCGATGAAGTCGGCGTGCTTCTTGAGGAAGTCCTCGATCTCGGCGACGCCCGCTCCGGCCCAATCCTCGATCCAGCTCTCGGCGAGGTCGTCCTCGATCCGATGGAGGCCGCGTTCGCTCATGGGGGGATGATCGACGCGAAGCCGGACGGCCGCCATGGGCCGATCGGCTCAACTTCGCGGCCCTGTGGACCCACCGGCACAATCGGGATATGCCGCGCCAGTCCGCCACCGCCCACGAGCTGAACCGGGTCGGCCTCCTCGCCGGCGTCCCCGGCGAGACCCTGGCCGTGCTGGCGAAGCGAATGGAACGCGAGGAGGTGCCGCCCGGAACCGTCCTCGTCCGCGAGGGCGAGCCGGGCGACCGCTTCTACGTCGTCTTCGCCGGGATGCTGAGCGTCACCCAGCGGGACTTCGGCGGCCGCAGCGTTCTTCGGCCCGGCGACTACTTCGGCGAGGTCTCGCTGGCGATGGACATGCCGCGGACCGCGACCGTCTCCGCGATCACGCCGGCGGTCGTGGCGAGCTGCGACCGCGAGACGTTCGACGAGCTGCTCCGCCCGCTCTTCGCCGACGACTAGACAGTCGGAGGCACCGCTTCGGCCATCGGCCGGACGGAGAAGCTCATCCGTGCACCGCGTCCGAGAGCTTGGGCCACGCTTCCTTCGCCCAGTCGCCGAACTCCCGGTCGGTGAGCACGCCGAGCGCGAGACCGGCGTCGGGGTCGACCCAGAGGAACGTGCCGCCCGCGCCGAAGTGGCCGAACGTGCGCGGCGACGCGAGCGTGCCCGTCCAGTGCGGCTGCTTGCCGTCGCGCAGCTCGAATGCGAGGCCCCAGTCGTTGGGAGCGAAGCGGCCCCAGCTCGGCAGCACGCCGTCGAGGCCGGGGAACTGCACCGTCGTCGCCTCGGCGAGCGTCTCGGCGGCGACGAGCGTCGGCGCGAGCAGCTCGCGCGCGAACACGAGCAGGTCGTCGAGCGGCCCGCGGTAGCCCCACGCCGGCGAGCCCGCGAGCTCGCCGCTCAACCCGAGCGGCCCGAGCACGGCGTCGTGCAGGTACTCCTCGAACGGCATGTCGGCGCGCTCGGCGACGAGCTCGGCCGCCAGCTCGATCCCGTAGTTCGAGTAGATCCGCCGCCGCTCCGGCGCCATCAGCGGCGGGCCTTCCTCGGGCGCGAGCCCGGACGCGTGCGACAGGAGATGGCGCGGCGTCGCGCCCGGAGGCCCCGCGGGCTCGTCCAGGTCGACCGTGCCCTCCTCGACGGCGACGAGCACTGCGAGGCCGGTGAGGAGCTTCGTCACCGACGCCCAGCGGACGACCGCGTCGCGTTGCCCGTGCACGTCGATCTCGCCGTCGGCGCGGACGACGCCCGCGGCGGCAGTTCGCGCGCCCCAGGAGTCGATGGCCCGAAGCGCGTCCACGGCGCGATACTAGGTTTCGTGGAACGCCGGCGCGTCCCCGCCATCTCGCCGCAGGCCGCGACGGTCGGCTACTCGCGCGCGGTCCGCGACGGGAGGCATGTGCACGTCTCCGGCACCGCGCCGATCGGCGACACGCTGCCCGCCGACCCGTACGAGCAAGGCGCGCGCTGCCTCGCGATCATCGTCGCGGCGCTGGCCGAGGTCGGCGCCGCGCCGGAGGACGTCGTGCGCACGCGCGTCTATCTCACCGACGCCGCCGACTGGGAGGCCGTCGGCCGCGCTCACGGCGAGGTCTTCGGCGACGTCCTGCCGGCGACGTCCTTCGTCGTCGTCGCGGGCCTGCTCGACCCGGGGTGGAAGGTCGAGATCGAAGCGGAGGCGCTCGTCCCGTGAACCAGATCTTCCCGCCCTCGATCACCGGCAAGGGGAGCAGGTACGCCGAGGGCGGAAGCGTCCTCGACCACGCATTCGGCCAGAGCGACCCGTACACGCTGGGCGTCGAGGAGGAGTACATGCTCCTCGACGGCGAGTCGTTCGACCTCGTGCAGCACATCGACACCGTGCTCGCGGCGGTGGCCGGGCACGAGCTCGAGCCGCGGATAAACGCGGAGCTGATGCAGTCCGTGCTCGAGATCGCGACGCCCGTGTGCCGCACGCCGGCGGATGTGCGCGCACAGCTCCGCTCTCTCCGCGGCTACGTCGGAGAGGTCGCGCGCGAGCGCGGGATGCACGTCGGCTCGGCGGGCACACATCCGTTCTCGCTCTTCGAGCGGCAGCGCATCACGGCCAAGGACCGCTACCGCGCGCTCGTCGATCAGCTGCAGTACATCGCGCGGCGCGAGCTCATCTTCGGCATGCACGTCCACGTGGCGGTGGACGACCCGGAGAAGGCGATCCAGGTCGTGAACGCGCTCATCGCGCATCTGCCCGAGCTCGTCGCGCTCTCCGCGAGCTCGCCGTTCTGGCGCGGCGAGGCGACGGGACTGCGGTCGTCGCGGCACATGGTGTTCGCCGCGTTCCCGCGCTCAGGGCCGCCGCCGCGCTTCCGCGACTACGCCGACTACGCGGAAGTCGTCGGACAGTTGGAGCGCACCGGCTGCATCGCCGACTACACGCACATCTGGTGGGACATCCGCCTCCATCCGCGCCTCGGCACGATCGAGATCCGCATCTGCGACGCGGTGACGCGCCTCGACGACGTCATCGCAATCACCGCGCTTTGCCAGGCGCTCGTCAAGCACTACGGCGAGCGCTACGACGCGGGCGAGGAGATCCCGTCGTACCACCGCATCCTCACCACCGAGAACAAATGGCTCGCCGCGCGCTACGGCCTCGACGCCCCGCTGATGGATCTCCAGACGGGAAAGCGCAATCGCATGCCGGTGACGCAGATGATCAAGCGCACGCTGCGACTGGTCGAGCCGCACGCGCGCGAGCTCGGCTCCGAGGAGGAGCTCGCAGGCGTCGAGGAGATCGTCCGCCGCGGGAACAGTGCCGACCATCAGCTGCGCGTCTTCAACGCGAACCGCGACATCGTCGAGGTCGTTCGCGAGATCGCGACGCGGACGGAGGACATCGGCGTTCCCGTAGGCTGACCCGATGCTCGCCGTCGGCGACCGGATCCCCGAGGCGCGCGTCTGGACGACGCCGCAGGAGAATGCGACGCTCGGCGAGATCGTCGCGGCCGGTCCGATCCTGCTGCTCTTCTACCTCTTCGACTGGTCCGCCACCTGAACGAGCGAGGTCGAGCTCCTGCGTGACAGGGGCGAGGAGTTCCGGGCGGCCGGCGTGCAGCCGTATGCCATCTCGCGCGACTCGCCCTGGACGCACGTCGCGTGGACGCAGGCACTCGATCTCGACTTTCCGCTCCTCTCCGACTGGAATGCCGACGCGACGCACGGCTTCGGCGTCGCCTTCGAGCACCGAGGGATGCGCGATGTCTCCCGCCGGTCGGCGTTCCTGATCGACGCGGGCGGCGTGGTGCGCGGCGCCTGGGCATACGAGACGTCGGAGCTGCCCGACTTCGACGAGCTGCTTGCCGCCGTCCGGGCCATCTCCTAGAAATCGCCGCATGAATACTTCTGCCGCCTCTCGCGCCTCGTGGTCGCGCGGCCAGCTGACCGCCGCGATCGGAATCGCCGTCGCCGTCATCGGCGTCGTCTTCGCCTTCAACTCCGCCTGGTACGGCCACTGGTACGCGCTCTTCCGGCTCGTCCACGTCAGCGTCGCCGTCTTCTGGGTCGGCGGCGGGCTCTTGCTGACGGTCCTCGGGATCAAGCTCGAGCGCTCGGACGACCCGAACGAGATCGTCACGCTCGCCCGCTGGGCGGCATGGACCGGCGAGCGGATCTTCGCGCCTGCCGGGGGCATCGTCTTCGCGATGGGGATCGCGATGATGATCAACACCGACTGGGGCTGGGGGAAGTTCTGGGTGGTCGTCGGCCTGATCGGCTACGCGATGACGATGGTCACCGGCATCGCATTCCTGTCACCGCAGGCGAGGCGGATCGCAGAACTCGGCGAGTCGAAGGGCCCGACCGCACCGGAGACGCTCGCCGCCATCCGCAAGATCATGCTCGTGGCGCGCTTCGACGTGGCCGTGCTGCTCGTCGTCGTCGCCGACATGGTGACGAAGCCCTTCAGCTAGCTACATACCCATGGCGTGATAGCCGGAGTCGACGTAGAGCGTCGTCCCGGTCACGTTCATGGCGCCGTCGCCGAGGAGATAGGCGGCGGCGGCGCCGACGTCCTCCGCGGTGACGTGGCGATGAAGAGGCGCGCGCTCCTCGACGATCGCCTCCATCGTCGGGAACCCGGCGATGGAGCGCGCCGCGAGCGTGCGCACGGGGCCGGCGGAGATCGCATTGACGCGGATGTTCTTCTGGCCGAGATCCCAGGCGAGGTAGCGCACCGACGCGTCGAGGGTCGCCTTCGCGACGCCCATGACGTTGTAGTGCGGCACAGCGCGCTCGCCGCCGAGATACGTCATCGTCACGATCGACCCGGCGCCGGCCTTCTCCATCAGCGGCTCGGCCGCCCGCGCGCACGCGACGAGGGAGTACGCGCTCACGTCGATGGCGAGCCAGAAGCGGTCGCGCGGCGTGTCGGTGAACCGACCCTCGAGGTCCTCCGCCGCTGCGAACGCGACCGAGTGGACGAGGATGTCCAGCTCGCCACCGAACGCCTCGCCGACCTCCGAGAACACGCGCGCGATGTCCTCGTCGGAGCGAACGTCGCACTCGCTGACGAGCGCCGTGTCGACGCCGGCGGCGAGGTCGCGCACGGCCTTCTCGATGCGCTCGCCCTGGTAGGTGAACGCGAGCCGCGCCCCGCCGCCGGCGAGCTGCTGCGCGATCGCCCACGCGATCGAGCGCTTGTTCGCGACCCCGAGCACGAGCGCGCGCCTCCCTTTGAAGTCCTGAGCCATCGTGCGATCCTAATCGGCGGGTGGACAAGGTCGCGGTCGTCACGGGAGCGTCGTCCGGCATCGGCGCGGAGATCGCGCGCGGCCTCGCGCGCAGGGGCTGGCGCTGCGTCCTGCTCGCGCGTCGCACCGACCGCCTGCAGGCTCTCGCCGCCGAGATCGGAGGCGAAGCGGAGGCCTGCGACGTCGGCGACCGCGAGGCGGTCGGCGCGGCGGCGACGCGTATCCTCGAGCGGCATCCGCGCATCGGCCTGCTCGTGAACAACGCCGGCATCCCCGGCCGCTCCGGCTTCGAGGACGGCGACCCGGCGACGATCGAGAACGTCATGCGCGTCAACTACCTCGGCGGGATCTGGTGCCTCCGCGCGTTCCTGCCCGGGCTCGAGGCGGCCGCCCCCTCGCACGTCGTCAACATCGTCTCGGTCGCCGGCGAGGTCGCCTTCCCGCCCTCCGGCCCGTACTCGTCCTCGAAGCACGCGCAGCTCGCGTTCTCGCGCGCCACCGCCGCCTCGCTGCGGCGCCGCCGGATCCGCGTGATCACGGTCAAGCCGGGGTTCGTCGAGACCGAGGGCTTCCCGCAGTCGTGGCTGCCGGGCCCGCTGCAGCGGATCGTCATCGGCCCGAAGGAGGTGGCCGACCGGGTCATCGCTTCGCTGGACGGCGGACGGGCAGAATTCAGCGTCCCCCTGTACTACGGACTGCTCGGAAGACTTCAGGCGTTCATACCGAATACATTCGCGCTCGCTCTCGGATTCGGTCGGAAAACGAAATACCATGGCTGACGTGGATCTCGACAGATTCGCCATCGAGGACGTGATCGCGGTCGCGGACTTCCGCGCCGCGCTCCGCCGCTTTCTCCGGCACACCGAGCGTGTGGCCCGGAAGTCGGGCCTGACGCCGCAGCGGTACCTGCTGCTGCTCATGATCAAGGGCGCGCCCGACCGGACCGAGCAGTCCACCGTCACCGAGCTCGCGCGCCGCCTCCAGCTCGCGCAGAGCACCGTCACCGAGCTCGTCAGCCGCGCGGAGGAAACCGGGCTCATCGAGCGGCGCCAGTCGGGCAAGGACGGCCGCGTCGCCCACCTGCGGCTCACCGCGGAAGGGGAGCGGCGCCTCCATCTCTCGTTCACCGGGCTCGAGACCGAGCGGCAGCAGCTCCGCGAAGCGGTCGACCACCTCGGCTAGCGCCGGTCGAGCAGGTACCAGCCGAGCACCGCGGTGTACGCGTCCGCGCCCTCGGGTGCGAGCGATGCAGCGTGGTCACGCGCATCCCCCGTGCACCCGGCGAGGTCGAGGTAGGCCTCGAGCGGCCGACGCTCGACGTCCTGGCGTTCGTGTACGAGGACGAGGCCGTTCGCCTCGAACAGCTGTCGCAGGTCGACGTCCGGAAGGAGCCGCGTGTGGCCCGGATCGCGCGCGCGCTCGAAGCGGTCGACCGCGAGTGCGTCGAGCGGGTCGACGGGCGCGATCTGGTCGATGACGAGGAGGCGGCCGCCGGGCCGCGTCACCCGCGTCAGCTCGGCGAGCACCCGCTCGGGATGCGGCACGTGGTGCAGCGTCCGCAGCGTCCCGGCGAGATCGAACGAGTCATCGTCGAACGGCAGCCGTTCCGCGTCCCCCTCGACGAACTCGACGTTGGCGATGCCCTTCGCCCGCTCGCGCGCGAGCGCGAGCAGCTCCGACACGCGGTCGACACCGACCGCTTCGCGCACGTGCGGCGCGAGCGCCAAGGCGAGCGCGCCCGCGCCCGTGCCGACGTCCACCGCGCGCTCGTCGCCGCGAGGCAGGAGGAATGCCTGCACCTTCTCGGCGAGCTCGGCTGCGCGCGCATCCTGCAGCGCCGCCATCCGGCCGGCGGTCTGAGCGAAGCGGTCAGGCGTCGACGACGACACGGCGCGCTCGCGTGGGGCTGCTGTCGATTCCGGTGGCCAGCTCGTAGGTGATCGTGCCTGCGACGCGCGCGTGCTCCTCGAGAAGCACGCCGGTGCCCACGAGGACGACCGGCGTCCCCTCCGGGACGGCCCGGTCGAGCTCGACGGCGAGCGCGTCCATCGACACCGTCCCGAGGACGCGCTTCGGCTCGCCGTCGACGAGGACGGTGGTCCCCGTCAGGTCGCGGCGGAATCCGTCGGCGTAGCCGACCGGGACGATGCCGATCCACGTGTCGCCCTCGGCGACGAACCGGCGGCCGTACCCGGTGCTCTGCCCGGGGCGGAGGAGCCGCGACAAGGCGACGTAGCTCGTCCAGCGGAGCACCGGCCTGAGCCCGTCGTCGGCCGGGTCGCCGCCGAACGGCGACAAGCCGAGCACGGCGATGCCGCAGCGGGCGGCGTCGAACGCGGCGGCGGGATAGCGCAACGCGGCGGCGCTGTTGGCGATGTGGCGCTCCAGATGCGTGTACGGCGCGGTCGCCGTCCGGAACCGCTCGATCTGCCAGTCGGCGTAGCCGGCGTCCGTGTCGGCGGTGGCGAGGTGGCTCATCAGCCCGACCACCTCGAGCGCGGGAGTCATCAGCTCGGACACGCCCCACCGCCCCATCCCGGTGTCGACCTTCAGATGGACGCGCACACCGGACGGGATCTCCTCGGAGGAGACGACGAGCTCGAGATGCGCGTCGCGCGCCTGCGCGATCTCGCGGTTCAGCGCCGGCCCCATGACGATGATCCGCTCGGTGCGGAACTCGCGGCGCAGCGCCAGCCCCTCCGGCACCGTCGCGACGCAGAGCGCCGTCGCGCCGGCGCCGAGCGCCGCGCCGGCGATGTCGCCCGCGCCGTGCCCGTAGCCGTCGGCCTTCACCACCGCCCACACCTGCGCGCCGCGCAGTGCCGCCAGCAGCCGGCGCACGTTGTGGCGCACGGCGCCGAGGTCGATGGTGATCTCCGAGCGGTGCATCAGCGGAGCACGCGCGGCAGCGTCTCGATGAGATCGCTCGCGATGAGCCCCGCGCGCTGCGGGGCCTCCACCGACGCGCGCTGCTGCGCGGCGGTCGCTGCGGCGGCGGCGAGGTGCGCGTCCATTCCCTTGGCGAGGAAGGCGCCCAGGATGCCGGTGAGCACGTCTCCGGTCCCCGCCGTTGCGAGCGAGGGCAGGCCGAGCGAGCACACGAGCAGCCCGCGGCCGGGCGCCGCGACGAGCGTGTCCTGGCCCTTCAGCAACACGACGCAGTCGAAGCGCTCGACCGCCTCGCGCACCGACGCGATGCGATGCGCGGCCACCTCCTTGGAGTCGCGGCCGAGGAGGCCGGCCATCTCGCCCTCGTGCGGCGTGAGCACGCGCGGGGCCGGCCAGTCGCCCGGCTCGAGCCCGAAGAGCGCGTCCGCGTCGACGACCGCGGGCAGCTCGATCTCGGCGAGCGCCTTGCGGACGAATGCGCGCACGCCGTCGCCGCGCCCGAGCCCGGGGCCGATCGCGAGCGAGGACGCCTTCGCCGCGAGCTCGCCGAGGTCGTCCGGCAGCGGGCGCTTCACCACTTCGAGCAGCCGCTGCTCGAACACGGGCAGCGTCGACTCCGGCGCTGCGAGGGTCACGTAGCCCGCGTCGGCGCGCATCGCCGCCATCGCCGCGAGCGACGGCGCTCCCGTCAACCCCGGCGAGCCGCCGACGACGAGCACGTGGCCGGCGGTGTACTTCGTGTCGCCCTCCCTCCGGCGCGGGACGTCGCGCAGGATGTCGACGGTGACTGCTCGGATCCCGGTCTCGGCCCGCTCGAGCCCGATGTCGACGACATGGACGGCCCCCGCGTGGAAGCGGCCCGGCGCGACGACGTGCCCGACCTTGCGGCCGTGGAAGGTGATGCTCGCGGTGGCGCGCACCGCCGGGCCGGCCACCTCGCCGGTCGAGGCGTCGACGCCGGACGGCAGGTCGACCGCGAGCAGCGGCACGCCGGCTGCGTTCATCGCCTCGATGAGCGCGGCGGCAGCCGGTCGCGGCTCGCCGGCGAAGCCGG
>JAFALP010000078.1 GCA_019234175.1 Actinomycetota bacterium
CGCGGCGCGCTCCAGGCCGAGCCCGAACGCGAAGCCTCCCCACTCGTCCGGATCGAGGCCGACGTTCATCAGCACCTGCGGGTCGACCATGCCCGAGCCGCCCATCTCCAGCCACCCCGAGTACTTGCAGGTGGGGCAGCCCTCGCCGCCGCACACGCCGCAGGAGACGTCCGGCTCGAGCGACGGCTCGGTGAACGGGAAGTAGTGCGTGCGGAAGCGGACGCGGCGGTCCTCGCCATAGAGCGCGCGCATGATGTAGAGCAGCGTCCCCTTCAGGTCCGCGAGCGTGATGTGGCGGTCGACGGCGAGGCCCTCGAACTGGTGGAAGATCGGGTAGTGCGTCGCGTCGATCGTGTCGCGGCGATACGCCCGCCCGATCGACACCATGTAGATCGGCGGCTTCCGCTCCTCCATGGCGAGGATTTGCGACGGCGACGTCTCCGTGCGCAGCACCGTGCCCGGGTCGAGGAAGTAGGTGGCCCGAGGCGAGCGGGCGGGATGCCACTCGGGGAACGCGAGCTTGTCGAAGTTGTATTCGACCGTCTCCACCTCGCGGTCGTCGCGGATCTCGTAACCGAGCCCGATGAACGCGTCCTCCACGTCGCGGCGGATGTGCGTCGTCGGGTGGAGATGGCCGCGCGGCCGCGGCCGGACGTCGCCGAGGAGACGGGCCGGCAGGGTGACGTCCACCTGCTCCTCGGCGAGGATCCGCGCCAGGCGCAGGTCGTCGACGCGCGAGGCGGCGGCGGCGGCGTCCTCCTCGACGCGCTCGCGGACGGCGTTGAGGCGCATGCCGGTGTCGCGGTCGCGGACCTCGCGCAGCGCGAGCTTCAGCTCGCTCTTCCGGCCGAGGAAGCGGACGTTCGCGGCCTCGAGCTCGTCGAGCGTCGCTGCGCCGCCGAACGCCTCTTCGGCCTCGCGTGCATAGGCCTCCCAATCCACGCGGCGACTGTATCTATATGCCCGTGAGCGCCTATGACAGGATCGCCGGTCTCTACGACGCGTGGAGCACGGGCGTCGTCGAGGACATCTCCTTCTACGTCGAGGAGGCGCTCGCCTCCGGCGGACCGGTGGTGGAGCTCGGCGTCGGCACCGGCCGCATCGCCGTTCCGACGGCGCTGGCGGGTGTGCACGTCATCGGCGTGGACTCCTCGGCGGGGATGCTGGCGGTGTGCGCGGAGGCCGGCCGCGCGGCGGGCGTCGCCGACCGGCTCGACCTGCGCCGGGGCGACCTGCGGCGGCCGCCCGTGACGGAGCGCGTCCCGCTCGTCACGTGCCCGTTCCGGGCCTACCTGCACCTGGGCTCGGACGCTGAGCGCCTGGAGGCGCTCGCCGCCGCCCGCGCGCTCCTCCTCGACGGAGGCCGGCTCGTCTTCGACGTCTTCGCCCCCTCCGACGAGGACATCGAGGAGACGCACGGCCTGTGGCTCGAGCGCGAGCCGGGGATCTTCGAGCGCGCCGACTGGGACCGGGCCGCCCGGACGCTGACGCTGTCCGTCCGGGGCGACGCCGGCGAGTCGTCGATGACCCTGTGGTGGCTCGAGCCGCAGCGCTGGCAGGCGCTCCTCGCCGAATCGGGCTTCTCCGTCGAGGCGTGTTACGGCTGGTTCGACCGCCGTTCATACGACGGCGGCGAGGACTCCGTGTGGGTCGCTCGCAAATAGCGTGTTTTTTCGTTCTGGTTCGCTCTTGACCGCGAAGTGGTTACCCCATAGGTTTCTTCTTGCGCCGAGCACGGAGCGCGACTAGGTCGAAACCCCGACCAAGCGGTTCTACGAAGAGGGGGCAACCCCGAGGCGGAAGGCCGGTTGGATGTGGTAGACGAAAGCGCAACCGGCTCGGCGAATCTCTGGTCCCGTTCAGTCGGCTCTGCGTGAGAGCTCGTACAGCGCGACCGTCCCCGCCATCGCGACGTTCAACGACTCGGCGCCGCCGGTCGCCGGAATCGTCGCTGCGAGGTCGCACGACGCGATCACCTCGTCCGGCAGCCCCTCCCGCTCCGCGCCGAGGACGAGCACGACCTCGCCGGAGAGGTCGACGACGGCAAGCGGCTCGCCGCCGTGCGGCACGAGCGCGACCCGCCGCCCCTCTGCCTCGTCGAAGGAGCCGACCGGCACCCGGAAGACCGAGCCCATCGACGCGCGCAGCGCCTTCGGCCCGGTCGGGTCGGCGCAGCCGTCGGAGAGGACGACGCCCGCGCCGAATGCGTCCGCCGCCCGGATGAGCGTGCCGACGTTCCCTGGATCGCCGACGTGCCAGAGCGCGAGCGTCGCGGCCCGCCGCGCGCGCGGCAGGTCGTCGCGCCGGTAGACGGCGATCACGCGCGGCGGGTGCGCGAGCGTCGACACCTCGGCGAGCAGCGCCGCGTCGACGTTCTCGCCGGCGACGAGCATCTCCACCGGCTCCAGCGAGCCGGCAGCCTCGACGAGATCCTCGCCCTCGACGACGAAGAGGCCGAGCTTGTCGCGCCAGCGCCGTTCCCGGAGCTTGCGGACGAGCTTCAGCCTCTCGTTGTCGCGTGAGCTGATCAGGCTTCGAGCGCGGCCTTCGCCTGCGCGGCGATGGCCTCGAAGGCAGCCGGGTCGCTGACCGCCAGGTCGGCGAGCACCTTCCGGTCGAGCTCGATGCCCGCCTTCGAGCACCCGTTCACGAACTGGTTGTAGGACAGCCCGTGCGCCCGCGCGGCCGCGTTGATGCGCGTGATCCAGAGCCGGCGGAACGTCCGCTTGCGGACCTTCCGGTCGCGGTAGGCGTAGACGAGCGAGTGCTCGACCTGCTCCTTCGCGAAGCGGTAGTGGGAGTTCTTGTACCCCCAGTACCCCTTCGCCTGCTCCAGGACCTTGCGCCGCTTCTTCTGTGCGTTGACGGATCTCTTGACTCTCGGCATGGCTAGCGAATCCCCAGCATCTTCTTCAGGGCGCCGCGATCGGCGCTCGTGACCTCCACTTCCTTCCGGAAGTGCCGCTTACGCTTCGACGACTTCTTCTCCAACTTGTGGGCGCGCATCGTCGGACGGCGCAGGATCTTTCCCGACCCCGTCACCTTGAAGCGCTTCGTCGCCGCTCGGCGTGTCTTCGTCTTGGGCATCTCGTTTCACTCCTGCGTTCTTCGTTGGGCCCAGCACCATCACCATGTTGCGCCCGTCGAGGAGGGGCTGGGACTCGATCGCCCCGATCTCCTTGACGTCGTCGGCGAGCCGGAGAAGGAGATCTCGACCGCGTTCCGGATGAGTCGTCTCGCGACCGCGGAACATGATCGTCACCTTCACCTTCGCGCGCTGGTTCAGGAACCGCTCGACGTGCCCTTTCTTGGTGTTGTAGTCGTGGATCCCGATCTTCGGGCGGAGCTTGATCTCCTTGACCTGAATCTGGCTCTGATGCTTCCGGGCCTGCTTCGCCTTCTGCTCCTGCTCGTACTTGTACTTCCCGTAGTCCATGACCCTCGCGACCGGCGGGTCGGCCTGGGCCGCCACCTCGACGAGGTCGAGGTTCTTGCCGTAGGCGTACTCGCGGGCCTCGTCTGCGGTCTTGATTCCGAGCTGAGCGCCGTCTTCGTCGATCAGGCGGACACGGGGTACCCGGATGGCGTCGTTGATGCGCGTCGTGTCCCGGTTGGTGGGACGGACGGGCTCGATCGGCCGGCGCCTGGGCCTCAAAGGCAGATCACCAAGTGGGGCTTACTCCTCCTCGAGTCGATTTCATGCCGCGGCCCGATCCTCGTCGCGTTCGACTCGGTTGAACCCCCGCGGGCGCTCGGCCCGGGAGGTGAGGAACGGGTCCGCTCCTGCTTTTCAGAGGTCAGAGGGTAGCAAGCTTTGCGACGAAATCCTCGAGCCCGAGGGTCGCCTGCGCCCCGCCCCGCTCCCGGATGGCGAGGCTCTCCTCGCTCTCGCGGTCGCCGTAGACGACGACGAACGGGATCTTCTCCAGCTCCGCCTCGCGGATCCGCTTCCCGATGGTCTCCGTCGGCTCCCCCACGTCCACCCGGTACCCGGCCTCGCGCAGCTTCAGCGCGATGCCCTGGGCGCCGTCGTGGTGCGCCTCGCCCACGGGGAGGATCCGCACCTGCACCGGCGCGAGCCAGAAGGGGAAGGCGCCGGCGTAGTGCTCGATGAGGATGCCCATGAAGCGCTCGAGCGAGCCGAGGAGCGCCCGGTGGATGACGACCGGGTGGTGCTCCTGGTTGTCGGCGCCCATGTAGGTGAGCCCGAAGCGCATCGGCATCTGGTAGTCGAGCTGGATCGTCCCCATCTGCCACGAGCGGCCGAGCGAGTCGGTCATGTGCAGATCGATCTTCGGGCCGTAGAAGGTCCCCTCCCCGGGCGAGATCACGTAGTCGAGGCCGTTCCGCTTCAGCGCCTCCTCGAGGGCGCCCTCGGCGCGGTCCCACTGGTCGTCGTTGCCGAGGCGCTTCTCCGGCCGCGTCGAGAGCTCCGCCCGCGGCTCCAGCTCGAAGAGGTCGTACAGGAACCGGGCGTAGTCGACCATGGCGTGGATCTCGTCCTGGATCTGGTCCTCGGTGACGAAGACGTGCGCGTCGTCCTGGGTGATGTGCCGCACGCGGAGCAGCCCGTGCAGGGTCCCGGCGAGCTCGTCGCGGTGGAGCGTGGACGACTCCGCGTAGCGGATGGGCAGGTCGCGGTACGAGCGTAGGCCGGAGCCGAAGAGGAGCATGTGCCCCGGGCAGTTCATCGGCTTCAGCGCGAACTGCTTGTCCGACTCCTCCTTCGAGGAGACGAAGAAGATGTTCTCCGCGTAGTTCTCGTAGTGGCCCGAGGTGACATAGGTCTCGACGTCGTAGAGGAGCGGCGTCTTCACTTCGACGTAGCCGCGGCGGCGGTTCTCGCTGCGGCGCAGATCCTCGAGCTCGTTCCACACCACCATCCCCTTCGGGTGCCAGAACGGCGAGCCGGGCGAGTGCTCGGAGAGATGGAAGAGGTCGAGCTGCGTGCCGAGTCGGCGGTGGTCGCGCTTGCGCGCCTCCTCCAGCTGCTCGAGGTGGCGGTCGAGATCCTCCTGCGAGTAGAACGCGGTGCCGTAGATGCGCGTCAGCTGCGGCTTCGTCGAGTCGCCCCGCCAGTACGCGCCGGCGAGGCCGGTGAGCTTGAACGCCTTGATCGGCTTCGAGTTCTGCAGGTGCGGCCCGCGGCAGAGATCGGTGAAGTCGCCCTGCGTGTACAGCGAGATGTCTCCCTCCGCCGTGTCGACGAGCTCGACCTTGTACGGCTCGTCCTCGGCGCGGAAGATGTCGCGCGCGGCATCGCGCGAGATCTCGTCCCGCGACCACTCCCTGCCCTCGGCGAGCTCGCGCTTCACCTCCTCCTCGATGCGCGGCAGCTCCTCCTCGCGAACCGGCTCGGGGAAGTCGAAGTCGTAGTAGAAGCCGTTCTCGATCGGCGGTCCGATGGCGATCTTCACGCCCGGATAGAGGCGGCGCACCGCTTCGGCGAGGAGATGCGCGGACGAATGCCGGAGCACCGCGAGTGCGTCCGGATCGTGGGTGTCGCGAGTGGTCAGGATCTGGATCGGCTCGCCGTCGTGGAGCGGCAGGCGCAGGTCCTGCGCCCGTCCGTCGACGCGGACGAGCACCGCCTGCTCGGCGAGCTTCGGGCCGATCGCCCGCGCGGCGTCGAGACCGGTCGCCCCGTCGGGAAGTTCAAGGTCGGAGTTGTCGGGAAGGGTGACGCGCATGAACGAGGCCAAGGATATGCACCCCCGGGACGACGACCGGAACGAGGAGAAGGACGAGTCGCCGGTCCCGGACCCGGAGGAAGGCGACTCCGATCCCGAGGACGACCCGGAAGCCGACTGAGGAGGATCACGTGCCGAACAAGAGCTCGAACGTCAAGAACGAGAAGCAGTACGAGAAGCTGAAGGAAAAAGGAATGTCGAAGGAGCGGGCCGCGCGCATCGCCAATTCGCCCGGTTCGTCGAGTCGCGGCGGCAAGTCGTCGGGCTCCGGAACGCGTCGGAGCAACTCCTCACAAGGTGGATCGACGGCACAGAAGAAGTCCGCCGGACGCAAGGGCGGGAAGGCGACTGCACGCAAGTCGTGACGAAAGAACCGCCGCAAACGCGCGGGAAATGCGTTTGGAGACGCGAGTGCGTTGGGGAAAACATTTCCAACTTGCGAAGGATTTTCGGTTGTAGGTGATGAAAACGTCCGATGGTGGGCGCATACTGCGCACTGTCGTTGCCACCAAACTCGCTCACTAGGAGGAGCCAGATGGCGACAAGAAAAAGGACCGGCACGAAGCGGACGGCCGCAAAGCGGTCGACTGCGAAGCGTCGCCCTGCCGCGAAGCGGACGACCGCCAAGCGGAGCACAGCCAAGCGGACGACCGCGAAGCGGACGACCGCGAAGCGCAAGACCGCGACCAAGCGGAAGTCCACTGCGAAGCGGACGACCGCCAAGCGGAAGACCGCGACCAAGCGGAAGTCGACCGCCAAGCGCAAGAGCACTGCAAAGCGCTCGACCGCCAAGCGGAAGACCGCGACGAAGCGGAAGTCGACTGCGAAGCGGAAGACCGCTGCGAAGCGGACCACGGCCAAGCGCTCGACGGCGAAGCGCAAGACCGCCGCGAAGCGGACGACCGCGAAGCGTCGCCCCGCCAAGCGCAAGGCTGCGGCGAAGCGCACCACCGGTCGCCGCACCGGTCGCAAGTCCTCCGGCCGTACCGGCTCCCGGGCGACACCAACTGCATCGCGTCGCACGGGAGCGGCCGGTTCGACGGGCACCGCGGCACGCGCGCGTTCCGGCGCGAGCCGCTCTGGCACCACCGGCACCCCCGAAACCCAGATACCGGGCGGCGGCTACCCAGAACGGGCGTCGCATCCCGTGCCGGGAACGTTCGGAGGGCTGGGCGAGCCCGACATGGGCGAGCCCTCGCCGCTTCCCACGCGTGACGAGTCGGCTTAACCCCCGGCTCGATGTGGAGTGTGAGAAAGGGCCCCAGACGGGGCCCTTTCTCGTTCCGCTTACGGCATGGGTTAGCTGCGGCTCGAAGTGCTCGCCGCCGACGAACGGGTGAACGCGCGCCTCGGGGGGCCGACGTACTCGGCCGAGGGGCGGATGATCTTGTTGTCGGCGTGCTGCTCGAGCACGTGCGCCGCCTGGCCGGCGACGCGGCTCGCCGCGAAGAGCGGCGTGAAGAGATCGGTGGGGACGGCGAGGTACGTGTAGACCGAGGCCGAGTAGAGGTCGACGTTCGGGTACAGGCCCTTCTCCTCGAAGACCGTCCGTTCCGCCGCCTCGGTGATCGCGTACCAGTTCGGCTCGCCCGCCTCCTCGGAGAACTCGTGCGAGATGCGCTTGAGGATGATCGCCCGGGGGTCGTACGCGCGGTAGAGCGGATGCCCGAAGCCGAAGAGCTTGCCCTTGTTCTCGAGGATCGCGCGCACCGCGCCCGGCGTCGCGTCCGGTGAGGCCCACTCCCGGAAGAGCTTCATGGCCGCCTCGTTCGCGCCGCCGTGCAGCGGGCCGCTCAACGCGGCGATGCCGCCGACGATCGCCCCGTGCAGGTCGGCGCCGGTCCCCGCGACGACGCGCGTGGTGAACGTCGACGCGTTCATCTCGTGCTCGGCGTGCAGGATCATGGCGACGTCGAAGGCGCGGGCCGCGTGCTCGCTCGGCGCCTCGCCCTGCAGCATGGTGAGGAAGCTCTCCGCGTACGAGAGCGAGGGATCCGGCGCCACCGGGTCGAGGCCTTGCCGCCGCCGGTGATAGCGGCCGATGATCGTCGGCATCTGCGCGATAAGCCGCGACGCCTTGCGGAGCTCCGCGCCGCGGTCGTTCGAGGGCCGGTCGGGATCGGCGAACGCGAGCGCCGACACCGCCGTGCGCAGCATGTCCATCGGCAGCGCGCGGGCGGCCGACCGGTCGATCAGCTCGGCGACATGCGCGGGCAGCTCGCGGTGGGAGAGCTCCTCGCGGAAGGCGTCGAGCGCGTCTCCGGTCGGAAGCTCGCCGTGCAGGAGCAGGTACGCGACCTCCTCGTAGGTCGAATGCTCGGCGAGGTCGGCGATGTCGTAGCCGCGGTACATGAGGACGCCCTCGTCCGGGTCGATGGACGAGACCGACGATTGGGCGACGACGACGCCGGAGAGCTGGACCGATTTCTTCGCAGCCATGCCGGGGCGTCACGATAGCGCCGGGGCGATCAGCCGGCGCTCGGGAGCTCGATACGGAAGACCGCGCCCTCCGCCGAGCGTGCGCTCACGCTCCCGCCGTGCGCCTGCGCGACTGCAGCGACGATCGACAATCCGAGGCCGACGCCTCCGCTCGCCCGCGCGCGTGACGGGTCGGCGCGGTAGAAGCGCTCGAACACGCGCTGCAGCTCGTCGGGCGCGAGCCCCGGCCCGGTGTCCTCGACCTCCACGACCGCGCAGCCGTTGTCGCGGCCGACTCGCACGTGCGCAGGCGCGTCTGCAGGCGTGTGCGCACGGACGTTGGCGAGGAGGTTGTCGACCACCTGCCGGAGGCGCACTCGATCGCCGAGGACGACGGTCGGCGTCGCGTCGAGGTCGATCGGCCGCCTAGGGTCGACGGCGCGCGCCGTCTCGACCGCCTCGACGACGAGCTCGTCGAGCCGGACGCGCTCCCGGTCGAGCGGGC
>JAFALP010000109.1 GCA_019234175.1 Actinomycetota bacterium
GCCGTAGCGCTCGGTGAAGCGCACGGAGCCCATCTCCAGGCTGACGTGGAAGTCGTCGAGCACGAGCTCGGTCGAGCCGCCGCCGATGTCGAGCACAAGCGTCTGCGTCGGCGGCGCAACGCCGCGCCGCGTCAGCTCCGCCTCCTCGTCGCCCGAGAGCAGGCGCGTGGTGAAGCCGTAGCTCCACTCGATCTCGCCGAGGAACGCCTCACCGTTGTCGGCGTCGCGGACTGCGCTCGTCGCGACCGCGAGCGTTCGGTCGGCGCCGAGGGACTCGATCGTGCGCCGGTAGTCGGTGAGGACGTTGCGCACGCGCGCGACCGGGACGGGGAGAAGGCGGTGCCTCGTGTCGACGCCTTCGCCGAGCCGCGTGATGCGCGACTCGCGGTGGACGTCGTCGATCGTGCCGGCCTCGACGTCGGCCACGAGCAGGCGCGTCGTATTCGTGCCGATGTCGACCGCCGCCACCCTCACGGGCGCGGGATGAGCGCGGTCGCCTCGTCGATCGCCTCGCGCAGCAGCGCGAGCTGCGCGAGCGAGACGCGCAGGCTCGCCAGGGCTGCATCGAGCCGCGACGTGTCGGACGCGGACGCAGCGTTGTCGAGCGTTCGCTCGGTCTTCTCGAGGACGCGGTCGAGGTCGCGGAACACGTGCCGGCGCAGCCGTTTGAAGCTCCGCCAGGCCTGGAGGACGCGCACGAGCAGGAACGCCGCCGCCGCGACGAACGCGAGCGCGCCGACGATCAACGCGCCGTAGACGAGCCAATCCCACATCGATCGGATCGTAACGAGGGTGCTACAATTCGCGCCGCGACGCGGGGTGGAGCAGCCAGGTAGCTCGCCGGGCTCATAACCCGGAGGTCGCAGGTTCAAATCCTGCCCCCGCTACTTCCTCCTCGACTTCGGACGGAAACGGACGCCCCGGCAAAGCCGGTGCGTCCTTTTTTGTCGGCGCGGCGAGCCGCGCCTTGGCGGAGGTCGCAGGTTCAAATCCTGCCCCCGCTACTTCCTCCTTGACTTGTCGGCGCGGCGAGCCGCGCCGTGGCCGGAGGTCGCAGGTTCACATCCTGCCCCCGCTCCTTCAAGACGCGCCTGGCAACGCCGGCGCGTCTTTTGTCTTGTCGCCCTCCGATCCGTATGAAAACGGCCTGATCGCATACCGATTCCCTCGCCGGAGGCATACCTTGAAAGGGCGGCACGTCGATTCACTGTGACGAGTATCCCCTAAGGAGCAACCATTCCCATGTCCACGAAACGAGTCAAGCAATACCTCATGCTGTTGACGGTGATCGGCGTCGCGTCGATCGCGGCCAACGGCTCCGGCACGTTCGCGAGCTTCACCGCGGAGACGGTGAACCCCGGGAACACGTTTTCGACCGGAACCTTGTTCCTGCACAACACCGTCGGCGCCGGCACCATCTGCTCGTCGGAGACGCAGGCGAGCAACATCAACACCGGCTGCTCGACGCTCTTCAGCAACGTGTCGATCAAGCCGGGTCAGTCGCAGATCGCGTATCTGACGCTGGCGAACGCCGGTTCGCTGCCCGCTTCGGGCATCAACTTCTGGGAGCCCTCCTGCACGGAGTCGACTCCCGCCATCGGCCAGCTGAACGGCGGCGTCTCGAGCGGGTCGAGCAACGGCGGCAGCATCGCCACGAGCGCGCTGACGCAGGCGCTGTCGGCGGGCACGCCGGTCCGGCTGAACGACGGCACCCACACGCAGACGTTCACGGTGTCCACCGACACGGCCGCCGGCGCGACCGCGATCCCGGTGAACACGGTGAACTACAGCTTCAACTTCGCGAACAACACGAACATCCAGATCGACACGTCGGCGTTCACGGCGTCGCCGAACCTGTGCGGCAACCTCGAGTTCAGCATCGTCGAGGAGAGCGCAGCGAACGGTGGCGGCTCCGATGTCGGCTGCGCCTGGGGCTCTGCCTCGGGCAGCACGTGCGACTTCACGAACGCGACGTTCTCGCTCAACCACCCCGGCACCAGCTCCGGCACGGCGTCGAGCCTGACGCTCGCCAGCGGCCAGGGCGGCAACACCGGGACGCAGCTGTCGGCGTTCAAGAGCCGCTTCTTCAAGCTCGTCGTCACAGCACCCGCCACGCTGACCAACTCAGCACAGAACGACTCCTTGACCTTCGACCTGCACTGGCAGATCACCCAGGCCTAAGGACGGGACTGACAGCGACACCGGATCCGCTCCTGTCCGGTCTCGCCTCCAACGGTGTCGCCGCCGGCCGCGGCGGCGACACCACCCCTCTCATCACGCCATGAAGAACATCCAGACACTCAAGCTCAGCGCCTCCGGCGCACACGCTCCGGTCGACCGTGCGCCTGCCCCGGCTCAGGCCGAGGCATCGACGGTCGAGATCGAGCGGCCGGTGGCCGCGGTGGCGCCTGCCCGCCCGCGCACCGGTTCGTGGCGGAAGCGCGTCGTCACGCTCTTCGTCGTCGACGCCGTCGCCACGCTCGCCGCCATCGCCGCGAGCCGGACCGTCCACGACACCCTCGTCCGCTACTTCATCGCCGGTGCTGCTCTCGCCGCGGCGCTCG
>JAFALP010000138.1 GCA_019234175.1 Actinomycetota bacterium
GACACGCGCGTCCTCCGCACGATCCGGCACGAGCACCCGGTCGTCGAGGTGATCGAGGAGTGGCGCGAGCTGACGAAGCTCGTCAACACGTACCTCGGCCCGCTGCCGACGCTGCTCGGCGAGGACGGCCGCCTGCACACGCACTTCAACCAGGCGGTCGCGGCGACGGGACGGCTCTCGACATCGAATCCGAACCTGCAGGCGATCCCCATCCGCACCGATCTCGGCCGTGAGATCCGCAGCGCGTTCGTCGCCGAGAGCGGCCACCGCCTCGTCAGCGCCGACTACTCGCAGGTCGAGCTGCGCATCCTCGCGCACGTCTCCGGCGAGCCGAAGTTGCGCGAGGCGTTCGACCGCGGCGAGGACATCCACGCGGCCACCGCCTCGGAGGTGCTCGGCAAGGAGCAGGCAACGCTCACGAAAGACGAGCGCAACGTCGCGAAGATGGTGAACTTCGGCATCATCTACGGCATCTCCGCGTTCGGCCTGTCGGAGAACCTCGAGATCCCGCGCGAGGAGGCGCAGGACTACATCGACACGTATCTCGCGCGCTTCCCGCTCGTGCAGGACTTCATCCAGCGCACGATCGAGCAGGCCGAGCGCGACGGCTACGTCACGACGCTGTTCGGCCGGCGGCGACCGGTGCCGGAGATCCGCGCGTCGAACCGGCAGACGCGTTCGCTCGGAGAGCGCCTCGCGGTCAACTCGGTGATGCAGGGGACCGCCGCCGACATCATCAAGGTGGCGATGGTGAACATCCATCGCCGTCTACGGGACGAAGGGCGGAGCGCGCGTCTCGTCCTCCAGGTGCACGACGAGCTCCTCGTCGAGGCGCCGGATGCCGAAGTCTCGACGGTGAAGGAGCTCGTGCGCGAGGAGATGTGCGGCGCCTATCCGCTCGACCCTCCGCTCGCCGTCGACGTCGGCGCCGCCGACGACTGGAACGACGCGAAGAACTAGAAGGCGTCGGGAACCGAGTCGGGGACGATCCCGAGGCCCTGGCGCAGCTCCTCGATCAGCGTCTGCGCCGCGGCGAGGAGCCCGGCGAGCCGTTCCAGCTCGCGCCGCGGCACCTCGACCGTGACGCGCACCGGCGAGCGGGCCGTCGAGGAGAGCGCCAACGTCTCTTCGTCCTCGCGCGCGAGTGCGGTGAGGTCGAGATACTCGTCGCGTCCGAGGCGCGCGCCGGGAGCGAAGCGGAGGTCCGCCGAGCGCAGACGAGCCGCGAGGACGCCCGGGTAGTGGCCGGGCACGTGGATCGTCCCCTCGCCGGTCCGCAGGCCGATCGCCGCGGACCAGCGGCGGTAGCCCTCTTCGCGGTCGTGACGGATGACCGCGACGGTGACGGACTCGGTCTCGCCGATCGGATAGCGCTCGTCCACGATCGCAGCGTATCGGCGCCCTCAGACCTAACAAGGCGGGACTGAAGGCGTCTGAAACCTTGGGGCTATACTGCCCGTCCTCCATGGCCAACGAGACAATCAACGACCCACGGCTCGAGGAAGGCGTCTGGACCACCGGTCCCGACGGAGAGCTCGTTCCCGACTACGAGTCGACCTTCCCGACCATCAACGAAGGCGAAGTCGTGAACGGCACCGTCGTCCGTGTTGACAAGGACGAGGTGCTCGTCGACATCGGCTACAAGTCGGAAGGCGTCATCCCGGTCTCCGAGCTGTCCATCCGCCGCTCGGTGAACCCGGCGGACGAGGTCTCCGTCGGCGACGAGATCGCCGCGCTCGTCATGACGAAGGAGGACGCCGAAGGCCGGTTGATCCTCTCGAAGAAGCGCGCCCGGTTCGAGATCGCGTGGAAGGCGATCGAGACCGCCTACGAGCAGAGCGAGCCGGTCACCGGCCGCGTCATCGAGGTGGTGAAGGGCGGGCTCATCCTCGACCTGGGTGTGCGCGGGTTCCTGCCGGCGTCGCTCGTCGACATCCGCCGCGTCCAGGACCTCGACGAATACCTCGGCCAGGAGCTGCGCTGCAAGGTCATCGAGCTGAACCGCTCGCGCAACAACGTCGTGCTCTCCCGTCGCGCCGTCCTCGAGGACGAGCGCAAGGAGATGCGCCAGGCGATTCTCGACAAGCTCAATCCCGGCGACGTCGTCGAGGGCACGATCTCGAACATCGTCGACTTCGGCGCCTTCGTCGACCTGGACGGCATGGACGGCCTCATCCACATCTCCGAGCTGTCGTGGAGCCATGTGAACCATCCGTCCGAGGTGCTCGAGATCGGCCAGAAGGTCAAGGTCAAGGTGCTCGACATCGATCGGGAGCGCCAGCGCATCTCGCTCGGCCTGAAGCAGACGCAGACCGATCCGTGGCAGCAGGTGCTCGAGAGCTATCAGGAGGGCGACGTCGTCGAGGGCAAGGTGACGAAGGTGGTCACGTTCGGCGCCTTCGTCGAGATCCTTCCGGGCGTCGAGGGCCTCGTGCACATCTCCGAGCTGGCGCAGCACCACGTGGAGAACCCGCGCGAGGTCGTCTCGCAGGGCGACACGGTGAACGTGCGCATCCTCGAGGTGGACGCGGAGCGGCGGCGGCTCTCGCTCTCGCTCAAGCGCGTCGAGGACGGGATGCCCATCCAGCCGAGGCCCGGCGACGACGCGGAGCCTCCGGCGATCGACCTGTCCGAGGACGTCTTCGCCGAGGAGGCGCCGCCGCTTCCGGAAGCGTCGGCCGACGAGCCGGAGACGACGGCCGAGCCGGCCGAAGCCGACTCGGAGCCCGAGACGTCCACCGCCGAATAGTGGAGCGGCGGCCGCTCGCGGTCGCGATCACCGGCGGCATCGCGGCAGGCAAGAGCGAAGCGCTCGCGGCATTCGCGCGGCAGGGCGCGGCGACGCTGTCCGCCGACGACGTCGTGCACGACCTGCTCTCCGGCGACGCCGAGGTGCGCGACGCGATCCGCGAGCGCTGGGGCGACGGTGCCGTCGACGACCGCGGCCGCATCGCCGAGATCGTCTTCAACGACAGGGCCGAGCTGGCATGGCTGGAGGCGCTCCTCCATCCGAGGACGCGCGACGCCACCGATGCATGGCTGCGATCGGTGGACACGCCGATCGCCGCGGTCGAGATTCCGCTCCTGTACGAGACGGGGGGAGAGGGGCGCTTCGACGCCGTCGTCGTCGTCACGGCGCCGCCCGCCGTTCGCGGCGCTCGGCGGCCGGAGGCCGATGACCGTGCGTCCCGCCTCCTTCCCGACGAGGAAAAGGCCGCGCGCGCAGACTTCGTCTACGTGAACGACGGCTCGCTCGAGGATCTCGACAGCTTCGTGGCCCGGGTGGTCGAGGCTCTGTGGCCTTCCTGAGGCGGATCACGCTCCTCGCCGCCGTCACCGCGGCCACGGCCGGCGCGTTCGTCTACCTCCAGCGCACGGAGCCG
>JAFALP010000140.1 GCA_019234175.1 Actinomycetota bacterium
CATGCAGCACAGCTTTCGCGCGCTCGGCGTGAGCGCGGACGTCGAGCAGGCGCTCGCGGACCGCGGCATCGTCGAGCCGTTCCGAATCCAGACGCTCGTCTTGCCCGACGCCATCGGCGGCCGCGACGTCCTCGCCAAGTCGCCGACGGGCTCGGGCAAGACACTCGCCTTCGGCATCCCGCTCGTCGAGCGGGCGCCGGTGGACGGCAAGACGCCCGCCGCCCTCGTCCTCGTGCCCACCCGCGAGCTCGCGCTCCAGGTGACCGAGGATCTCGAGCCGCTCGCGGCCGCACGCGGGATCCGCGTCGGGACCGTCTACGGCGGCACGCCGGTCGCGTCCCAGGCGAAGCGCGTCAAGGGCGCGCACATCCTCGTCGCCACCCCGGGACGCCTCCAGGACCTGATCGAGCGGCGTCTCGTCTCGCTCGAGGCGGTGCGGACGCTCGTCCTCGACGAGGCGGACCGCATGCTCGACATGGGCTTCCGCCCGCAGGTCGAGCGGATCATGCGGCGCCTCCCGAGCGCACGCCAGACGATGCTCTTCTCGGCGACGCTCGACGGCGAGGTCGGCGAGCTCGCGCGCGCCTACACCGACGCGCCGGCCCGTTTCGAGAACGGCCGCGAGCAGGACGTCGAGGACGGCATCGTCCTGCACGAGTTCGTGCCGGTCACGGCCGAGGACAAGGTCGACCGGCTGGTCGACCTACTCCAGACCGAGCCGGGCCTCTCGATCGTCTTCGTCCGCACGAAGCGCGGGGCGGACCGCCTCGTGCAGAAGCTCACCCGCCGCGACGTGAAGGCGGTCGCCATGCACGGCGACCTGTCGCAGCCGCAGCGCGAGCGCGCACTGGAGAAGTTCCGCAGCGGCAAGGTGACGACGCTCGTCGCCACGGACGTCGCCGCGCGCGGCCTCGACCTCGAGGCGATCGCGCACGTCATCAACTTCGACCCGCCGGAGGACGACAAGGGCTACGTCCACCGCGTCGGCCGGACCGGCCGCGCGGGAGCCTCCGGTCGCGGCAGCACGCTCGTGCTGCCCGAGCAGCAGGCCGAGGTCAGCCGCGTGGCGGCACGGCTCGGCCACCGGGAGCAGTTCGAGAGCGCCGGGATGGCCGTCGCCCGGCCGAAGCTCGTCTACTCGAGCCGGCGTGGACGCCGGTCCAAGTGGTGAGTAGACTTGCCGCGTCTAGACCGAAGGACGAGTACCGGAGTGCAGCTTCACCGCCTGCCGGCTTGTTCGTGATCAAGGCAGGGAGGTGAAACTAATGGCAACCGGAACCGTCAAGTGGTTCAGCGACGAGAAGGGGTACGGCTTCATCACCCCCGAGGACGGCGCGAAGGACCTGTTCGTCCATCACACGGGCATCTCCGGGGAGGGCTTCAAGAGCCTTTCCGAGGGCGCCAAGGTCGAGTTCGAAGCGACCGAGGGTGCGAAGGGCCCGCAGGCGACGAACGTCCGCGTGATCGCGTAGTCCGTCTCGGACTTCGCCATTTTGCAGGGCCCCGGAGACGGGGCCCTTCTTTATGCCTGATATCGCAATTTCTGATATACAACCGATCCTATGAGAAAACTTCTGATCGCACTCGCTCTCGTCGCACTCCTCATCCCGTCCGCGGCAGGCGCGGCCCGGAAGGACACGACGCTCAACGTGGTCGGCTACTCGGTTCCGACGTCCGTCTACCCGAAGCTCTTCGCGGCCTACCAGGCGACGCCGCAGGGCCAGGGCGTCAAGTTCACCTCGTCCTTCGCGGCGTCCGAGGTGCAGAGCAAGGCAGTCGCCGCAGGCCTCCCGGCCGACGTCGTCAACTTCTCCCTCGCGCCGGACATGGAGCGGCTCGTCCAAGCCGGCCTCGTGGCCCCGACCTGGGACAAGAACCAGTACAAGGGCATCGTCTCCCGCTCCGTCGTCGTCTTCATCCTGCGTGACGGCAACCCGAAGCACATCCGGACGTGGGACGACCTCGTCAAGCCCGGCGTCCAGGTCGTGTTCCCGAACCCCTTCGCCTCCGGCGGCGCGCGGTGGGACATCGCAGCCGCGTACGGCGCCGAGCTGCGCGAGAAGAAGACGCCGGCGCAGGCGCAGGCCTATCTCAAGGAGCTCTTCCAGAACAACGTGTCGCAGGACACGAGCGCGCGCAATGCGCTCAACACGTTCCTGTCGGGCAAGGGCGACGTCCTCCTCGACTACGAGAGCGACGCGAAGCTCGCGCAGTCGCAGGGCAAGCCCGTCTTCTATCTCATCCCGAAGGCGACGATCCAGATCGAGACGCCGCTCGCCGCGGTGAAGGGGAACAACTCGGACGCTGCGCAGCAGTTCGTCAACTGGCTGTATACGCCGACCGCGCAGACGATCTGGGCGCAGAACGGCTTCCGGTCGGTCGTGCCGAGCGTCGAGAAGGAGTTCTCGGGCGGCAAGCACCCGCAGTTCCCATTCCCGCCCGACCTCTTCACGATCAACTACCTCGGTGGTTGGGACAAGGTGAACACGCAGTTCTTCGATCCGACCAACGGCATCGTCGCGAAGATCGAGCAGGGTCTCGGAGTCTCGACTGGCGGTTGACGTCGCACGGATGCCGGGGGCGCGGCGACGCGCCCTCGGCACTCCCGCGCTGAGTGGCGGGCTCGCGCTCGGCTACCTCAGCCTCATCGTCCTCATCCCACTCGCCGCCGTCGTCGCCAAGGCGGCGGACGGCGGCTGGCACCACTTCTGGCAGGTGGCGTGGAACCGCGAGGCGCGCGCGGCGCTCGAGCTGACGTTCGAGCTCGCCGGCGGCGTCGTCGCCGTCAACGCCGTGACGGGGACCGCCCTCGCGTGGACGCTCGTGCGCGACGACTTCCCCGGCAAGAGCATCGTCAACGCCATCGTCGACCTCCCGTTCGCGCTGCCGACGATCGTCGCCGGCCTCACGCTGCTCGCGCTGTACGGCCCGACCGGGGGCGTGGGCGTGGACGTCGCGTACACGCGCTGGGGCGTGCTCATGGCGCTCCTGTTCGTGACGCTGCCGTTCGTCGTGCGCACGGTGCAGCCGGTCCTCATCGAGCTCGACCGCGACATGGAGGAGGCGGCGGCGTCGCTCGGCGCGGGGCGCTTCACCATCTTCCGCAGGATCGTCTTCCCGCACCTGCTGCCTGCGCTCCTGTCGGGGGTGGCGCTCGCGTTCGCCCGGGCGATCGGCGAGTTCGGCGCCGTCATCCTCATCGCCGGCAACCTCCCGTTCAAGACCGAGGTCGCCTCGCTCTACGTCTTCGAGCACATCAACAGCGACGATCCCACCGGCGCCTCGGCACTCGCCGTGCTCATGCTCGTGATCTCGTTCACGCTCCTCCTCACCATCGGCGGCCTTCGCCGCTGGGCGACCAGGCACGACCGATGACGAGATACGGCGTCCGCACCCTCTCGCTCGGCTACCTCGCGGTCATCCTCGTCGCGCCGGTGGGACTCATCTTCTGGCGCGCGTTCGAGCAGGGGCTCCATCCGTTCTGGGCGGCGATCTCGAACCCGATCGCCGTGCATGCGCTCAAGCTGACGCTCGAGATCACCGTCATCGCCGTGCCGCTGAACACCGCCTTCGGGATCCTCTGCGCGATCGCGATCGTCCGGCACCGCATCCCGGGGATGGGCCTCGTGAACGCGCTCGTCGACCTGCCGCTCGCGCTCTCGCCGGTGGTCGTCGGGCTCGCGCTCTATCTCCTGTACGGCCGCGACGGGTGGTTCGGCCACTGGCTCCTCGCTCACGGCGTGCAGGTGCTGTTCGCGCTGCCGGCGATGGTGCTCGCGACGATGTTCGTCTCGCTCCCGTTCGTCGTCCGCGAGGTGGTGCCCGTTCTCCGCGAGATCGGCACGCAGCAGGAAGAGGCGGCGGCGACGCTCGGCGCCTCCGCGCTGACGACCTTCCGCCGCATCACGTTCCCCGCCATCCGGTGGGCGGTCGCCTACGGCGTCGTCCTCACGACCGCCCGCTCGCTCGGCGAGTTCGGCGCGGTGAGCATCGTCTCAGGCGGCATCGAAGGGCGGACCCAGACGCTGACGCAGTACGTCCAGGCGTCCTACGAGAACTTCGACCAGACGGGCGCGTACGCGGCGTCCGTCCTGCTCGCAGCCCTCGCGGTGACGACTCTCCTTCTCATGACGGTGGTGAAGCGTGGCGATCGAAGCTCGTAACGTGTCCAAGCGGTTCGGCGACTTCGTCGCGCTCGACGACGTCTCGCTCTCGGTGGAGAGCGGCTCGCTCACGGCGCTGCTCGGCCCGAGCGGCGGCGGCAAGTCCACGCTCCTCCGCGTCATAGCCGGCCTCGAGGTGCCCGACACCGGCGAGGTGTGGATCTCCGGGCAGGAGGCGACGGCGCTGAAGCCGCAGAAGCGCGACGTCGGCTTCGTCTTCCAGCACTACGCGCCGTTCACGCACATGACGGTGTTCGACAACATCGCGTTCGGCCTCACCATCCGACGGCGCCCGAAGGACGAGGTGCGTGCGCGGGTGGAGGAGCTGCTCGAGCTCGTGCAGTTGAAAGGGCTCGGCGGCCGCTACCCGGCGCAGCTTTCCGGCGGGCAGCGGCAGCGCATGGCCCTCGCGCGTGCGCTCGCGTCGCAGCCGGAGGTGCTCCTCCTCGACGAGCCGTTCGGCGCGCTCGACGCGCGTGTGCGCAAGGAGCTGCGGGAGTGGCTCCTGCGACTGCACGACGAGATGCACGTGACGACGATCTTCGTCACGCACGACCAGGAGGAGGCGCTCGAGCTCGCGGACACGGTCGTCGTCATGAACGCCGGCCGTATCGAGCAGGTGGCGCCGCCGCGCGAGCTCTACGACGAGCCGGCGAACGCTTTCGTCATGAGCTTCGTCGGGCCGGTGAACCGGGTCGGCAACGCGTGGGTGCGTCCGCATGACATCGAGATCGGGCACGAGCCGCGCGAGGATGCGCACGAGGCGCAGGTGGAGCGGATCGTCCGGCTCGGCTTCGAGGTGCGAGTCGACCTCGTCCGCGACGACGGGCTTCGGCTCCACGTGCAGTTGACGCGCCACGAGGCGGACCTGCTCGAGATCGCCGTCGGCGACATCGTGTGGGTGCGGATGCGGGTCGAGCGGACGTTCAGCGCGGGCGGCGAGCCCACGCATCCGGTTCCCGTGTGAGCTCGCTGACGAACGGGGGGAGCGTCCCGTTCGCGACGTCGGCGAGCGTCACGTGCTCGAGCACCGAGCGGACGGCGGAGCGGAGGGCGACCCAGACGTCGCGCAGCTGCGTCGCCGAGCCCTCGTAGTCGAGCGCGTCGGGGGAGAGGCCGCGCACGCTCGCGAGCGGCCCCTCGACGGCGCGCACGACGTCGGCGACGACTATCTCGTCCGCCGGCTTCGCGAGCAGATAGCCGCCCGCCGCACCGCGGCGGCTCTCGACGATCCCGGCGCGGCGGAGGTCGAGGAGGATGTTCTCGAGGAAGTTCACCGGGATGCTCTGCGCCTCCGCGATGCGCTCGGCGCTCACCGGCCCGTCGTGGGACGCGGCCAGCTCGACGGCGGCGCGGACGGCGTAGTCGGCTTTTGCGGTGGTGCGCACGGGGCAATTATCCTGCGAGTCGTGTACACGGGGCACTGCATGTGCGGCGGCGTCCGCTTCGACGTCACGGCGAAGCCGGAGAGCGCCGGCTACTGCCACTGCACTCGGTGCCAGCGGCGCACGGGAACGGCGGCGTCGGCGCAGGCGCGGCTCGCGCCCGGCTCGTTCCGTCTCCTCGCCGGTGAAGAGCTGGTGAAGACGTACACGCCGGAGGACGGCTGGGCCAAGTCGTTCTGCTCCAACTGCGGCAGCGCGCTGTGGAGCCACCATCCCGACACGGGCGAGGTCGGCAGCGTGCGGCTCGGGCTCTTCGACCCCGGGCATGACATCCGCCCGCAGTGGCACACGTTCGTGCAATACGCGTGCGAGTGGGAGCCGATGCGCGACGACGGGCTCGAACGGTTCCCCGAAGGCAAGCCCCGCTGATCTACTCCTTGCCGAGCATCACCTCGGTCGCCTTGACGAGGACCGTCACCGCGTCGCCGGGCGCGAGCTCGAGGCTCTCGGCGCTCCCCCTGGTAATGGCGGCGACGATCGTCTGACCGCCGACGTCGACGGTGACCTCGGCCATGATCCCGCCGTGCTTCACGTCGGTGACGGTGCCGGCGAGCTGGTTGCGCGTGCTCAGTCGCATCGTGTCTCCTCCTTCCTAGGTCGCCCAGGTCAGGATCGCATCCGGTGAGATGGAGATGCGGCACCGCGCTCCGGTCCGGAGCGGCTGCCGTGGGTTGCGCGCGATCAGCGCGAACGACGGTGTCAGCTGCAGCGTCGCCTCGTGCAGCGTCGGGAGCTCGGCGACGTCGGCGACTGTCGCCTCGATGGGGCCGTCGGCGTCGATCTCGATCGCGTCAGGACGCACGCTCCACGTGATCGCCTTCCCGGGCCCGACGCACGGCTCGGCGGGGATCAACACGCCGTCCGTCTCGATGACGCC
>JAFALP010000175.1 GCA_019234175.1 Actinomycetota bacterium
CGGCTTCCTCTTCGAGCTGCTCGACGACTACTACCCCGCTCCCGGCACGGGCTTCGTCGTCACGGACCGCGAGGCGCGCATCCTCGCCGTCGGCCGCGGCGTGTTCGAGCTCACAGGCTGGTCGGAGCAGGATCTCATCGGAGCGGATCTCGTCGAGAGCCTCGGCCTCAACGGGTTCGCCGAGGATCGCAACCCCGCGAAGCTCGCGATCGAGTGGGGCGTGCGCCGGATGAACGAGCAGCTGGAGCTGCGTGCGCGCTCGGGCCACACGAAGCCGATCGTCGGCGACTTCTTCCCGGCGTACGACGACGACGGCGGCCTGCTCGTCGCGTTGACGCCGCGACCGACCTAGGTACCCTCCCGGCGGGCGATGGAGCTCGCCCTCAAACCGCCGACCGGCTGATGGCTCCTACGAACCGAGAAGGAGCCTCCATGCGGACTGCAGTCGCAATCGCCTTGGCCGGCGCGATCGGAGCCCTCGCCCGCTACGGGCTCGCAGGCCTCGTCTCGCGGCACGTCCGGGGCGCGTTCCCGTGGGGAACATTCGTCGTGAACGTCAGCGGCACGTTCGCCCTCGGCTTCGTCATCACGCTCACGACGGAGCGGTTGTCGATCGCCCCGTGGATCCGCGGGGCGATCACGGTCGGTTTCCTCGGCGCCTACACGACGTTCTCGACGTTCTCGTTCGAGACGTATCGCCTGCTGGACGACCGCGCATTCGGCGTCGCCGCGGCGAACATGATGGGGAGCCTCGCCGCCGGCCTGCTCGCGGTCTACCTCGGGATCGTCGCCGGCAGGGCGCTGTGAGGGCTCGCGTTCACGGCGTGTCGTCCCCGGGCACCAGGGGAGAATGAACGAGGTGGAATCGCTCCAGGGCCAGCTGCTCGTCGCCTCCCCCGGCCTCCTCGACCCGAACTTCCGGCGCACGGTCGTGCTCGTCACCGAGCACACCGACGAGGGCGCCGCGGGCCTCGTGCTCAATCGCCCCTCCCCCGCCGCCGTCTCCGAGCTCGTGCCCGCGCTGGAGGAGCTCGTCGACGAGGGCGACCAGGTGTGGATGGGCGGTCCCGTCCAGCCGAACGGCGTCCTCGTGCTCGGCGAGTTCCTCGATCCCGACGACGCCGCCGTGCCGCTCTTCGGGTCGCTCGGCTTCCCGTCGCTGGAGGAGCCGCACGACGTGCTCGTCTCGACCACGCGCCGACGCGTGTTCGCAGGCTACGCCGGCTGGGGCGCGGGACAGCTCGAGGACGAGCTCGAGCGCGACGACTGGATCGTGGAGGAGTCGCAACCCGACGACGCCTTCACCGAGGCGCCCGGCGAGCTCTGGGCCGACGTCCTCCGCCGCAAAGGCGGGATCTACGAGCTCGTCGCGCGGATGCCGGAAGACCCGTCGGTCAACTGAACGCGAGATAGATCTCGGTCACGTAGGGGAGCCGCAGCGGCTCCCCCGCATCGCGCGCGATCGAGCGGAGCTCCTCCTCGGTGTGCGCGCGGACGTCGGGAGGCGCGGCGGCGACGAAGCTGATCGACATGAACCGCTCGACGAAGCCGTCCTCGTCGACGAGCTGCTCGTGCTCGAACGTCGCCCGCTCCGACGTCGTGAACAGCCCGCTGGCATCGAGCACCTCGTGCCAGGGCCGCTTGTGGCGTCGAGGAACGTCGCGCTCCATCGGCCGGATGAGCGCCGACGCGGCCGCGTGCAGCGGATCGGTCTCGTCGCGGACGTTCCACACGAGCGCGAGCCCGCCCCCGGAGCGCAGCACGCGATGGATCTCGGGCAGCGCCTGCTCGTCCCGGAACCAGTGGAACGCCTGCGCGACGGTGACGGCGTCGACCGACGCATCGGGAAGCGGGATCGCCTCGGCGGTGCCGTCGAGCACGCGCGCACGGTCGATCTTCGCGCGCATCTCCGCGATCGGCTCGACGGCGATCACCTCCGCCCCGCTCGCGACGAGCAGGCGCGTCAGCTTGCCGGTGCCGGCCGCGAGATCGAGGACGCTGCGGCCGGGCCGGAGGTCGAGGCGATCGACGAGGAGCTCGATCGCCGCGGCGGGATAGTCTGGCCGCCCGCGCTCGTACGCGTCTGCCGCGAGCTCGAACCCGTGCGTTGCGGGATGGAGGTCAGATCCGGCTCGACGGGCAGAGCTCATGCACGACACAGTCTTCACACCGCGGCCGCCGCGCGTCGCACACCCTGCGGCCGTGGAGGATGAGCAGGTGCGGGAAGCGCGCCCAGTCGTCGCGCGGCACGAGCTTCACGAGGTCCCGCTCGATCTTCACCGGGTCCTCCTGCTTCGTGAACCCGAGCCTTTGCGACAGGCGGCGGACGTGTGTGTCGACCACGATCCCCTCCGCGTGCCCGAGCTCGGCGGAGACGACGTTCGCAGTCTTCCGGGCGACGCCCGGCAGCTTCACAAGCTCGTCGAGCGTCGTCGGCACCTCGCCGTCGAAGTCGGCGAGCAGCATCTGCATCGTTCCCCGCAGCGACTTCGCCTTCTGCCGGAAGAACCCGGTGGCGTGGATGTCCTGCTCGAGCTCCTCCACCGGCACGGCGAGATATTCCTCGGGCGTGCGGTACTTGTCGAAGAGCGTCGCCGTCACGCGGTTCACGTTCACGTCAGTCGTCTGCGCCGAGAGCATCACCGATACGAGGAGCTCGAGCGGGTTGCGGAACTTCAGGGCGATGGTCGCGTCCGGATACTCGAGTGCGAGCCGCTCGATGACAGGGCGAATCCGCGTGCGTGCCGGTCCGACGCGCTTGCGCGCCTCCGCGACGTAGCTACGGGGCACTGACGGCGAGCTCGGGCGACGGCTCGCGCAACCGCGGCCCCGCGCAGACGAGATCGAGCGCCGGAAAGCCTGCGCACGCGAACTCGCTCGGGGTCGGCCGGAACTCCTCGGCCTGGATCCGTGCGATCGCGTCGGACAGCTCGTGCTCCAGCTCCGGCATCCGGTCGCGCGTGAACGTCGTCGAGACCGGCGCGTCCGGCTGCTCGAGGAAGTGATAGACGAC
>JAFALP010000210.1 GCA_019234175.1 Actinomycetota bacterium
CGCGCGCGGGTCGGCGTTGCCGATGTCCTCGGAGGCGAGCACGATCATCCGCCGCGCGATGAAGCGCGCGTCCTCGCCGCCCTCGAGCATCGCCGCGAGGTAGTAGACGGCCGCGTCCGGGTCGCTCCCGCGCATCGACTTGATGAAGGCCGAGGTGAAGTCGTAGTGCGCGTCTGCGTCCTTGTCGTAGACCACCGGTCGCTTCCGCGCAGCGTCCTCGACCTGCGCCTCCGTCACCGGCGCGCCGTGGGCGGTCTCCGCCGCGAGCTCGACGATGTTCAGCGCGGAGCGCGCGTCGCCGCCGCTCCGCCGCGCGATCAGCTCGACGATCTCCTCGCTCAGCGTCGCGCCGACCTCGCTCCCGCCGCGGCGGACGATCTCCTGGACGTCCTCGGGCGCGAGCGGCTCGAGCTCGTAGACCTGGGTCCGCGAGAGGAGCGCCGAGTTGACCTCGTAGTACGGGTTCTCGGTGGTCGCGCCGATCAGCGTCAGCAGCCCGTCCTCGACCGCCGGCAGCAGCGCGTCCTGCTGCGCCTTGTTGAAGCGGTGGATCTCGTCGAGGAAGAGGATCGTCCGGCGTCCGCTCGTCCCGAGCCGCTCTCGCGCCCGCCCTATCGCCTCGCGGACGTCCTTCACCGTCGCCGAGACCGCCGACAGCTCCTCGAAGCCGGCGCCCGTCGACGCCGCGACGATGCGGGCCAGCGTCGTCTTCCCGCTCCCGGGCGGCCCGTAGAAGATCGACGAGCGGACGCGATCCTCGGCGATCGCGAGCCGCAGCGCCGAGCCCTCCCCGAGGACGTGCTGCTGGCCGACGAACTCGTCCAGCGTCTTCGGGCGCAGCCGCTGCGCGAGCGGCGCGACCGCCGCGCCTCGCTGCTCCGCGGCGTCGGAGAAGAGGTCCGACATGGCCGAAGTATGCTCCGCAAGTGGCAACGGCCAGCCTCCGGGACGAGACCGTCGACCTGCTCTCGCGCCTGATCCGGGTCGACACGACGAACCCGCCGGGCAACGAGACGGCCGCCGCCGAGCTGCTGCGCGACTACCTCGAGCAGAACGGCGTCTCCTGCGAGCTCCACGCGCGCGTGCCGGAGCGGGCGAACCTCGTCGCACGGCTCCCGGGCCGCGGCGGCGGGCCGACGCTGCTCTTCCTCTCCCATACCGACGTCGTCCTCGCCGACCCGGCGCAGTGGACGGTGCCGCCGTTCTCGGGCGAGGTGCGCGACGGCGAGGTCTGGGGGCGCGGCGCGCTCGACATGAAGGGCCAGGTCGCGGCGAGCGCGGTCGCGATCGCGTCGCTCGCGCGCGAGGGGTTCGAGCCGTCCGGCGACCTGATCTTCGCCGCGACCGCCGACGAGGAGGTCGGCGACGGCTTCGGGCTCTCCTGGCTCTGCGAGGCGCATCCGGAGTCGGTGCGTTGCGACTACGCGATCAACGAGGGTGGCGGCGACCGGATGCTCGTCGGCGACCAGGTCGTCTACCTCGCCACCGCGGCCGAGAAGCGGACGGCGCCGTTCACGATCCGCGTCCGCGGCCGCGCCGGGCACGCGTCGATGCCGGGGATCGCCGACAACGCGCTCGTCAAGGCGGCCGTCCTGATCGAGCGGCTCGCCGCCTACCGGCCCGAGCCGCAGCTCGGCCCGGAGGTCGAGGGCTTCCTGCGCGCGGTGTTCGGCGAGGCGCCCGTCGCCTCCCACGCCGTCGAGCGGGTGCGTCCGCTGTCGGGGCCGGCCGCCGACATCGTCTCGGCCGTGCTCGCGCCGACGTTCTCGCCCACGATGATCTCCGCGTCCCTGAAGCGGAACGTCATCCCGCACGTCTGCGACGTCGTCGTCGACTGCCGTCTCCTGCCCGGCCAGCACCCGGAGCACATCGAGCCGATGCTGCGCGCCGTCCTCGGCGGCGACGTCGAGTACGAGCTGCTCTGGGAGGAGCCGCAGGGCGGCACGCGGTCGCGACTCGACACGCCGCTCTGGGCCGCGGTCGAGTCGTTCGTCGAGGAGGTCGAGCCCGGCGCGAAGGCCGCGCCGATGTGCACGGCCGGGTTCACCGACAGCCACTGGCTCCGCGACGCCTTCGGCACCGTCGCCTACGGCTTCTTCCCGATGTCCGGCGAGATGCCGCTCGACGTCGTCAACTCGCTCGTGCACTCGGCGGACGAGCGCGTCCCCGTCGCGGATCTCGAGGTCGGGGTGCGCTGGCTGCGGCACGCCGCGCACGCCGTCCTCGCGTGAGGCTCGAGCTCGACCGCGTCGCCGACCTCGAGCCGGCGCTGCGCGACGCCGGGTTCTTCGGCCGCGACGGCTGGGTCGCGCGCGTCCTCCTCTGCCACCGCACCGGCGCGCCGGAGCCGTGCCCGCTGCCGGCCGTCGCCGTCTCGATCGAGCCCGCCGACGCTGCTGCGCCCGAGCCGAGCCGCTACTCGGTCGGCGAGTGGGAGCGCATCTGGGACGACGCGACCTACGCCGCCGCCGTCGAGGCCGTCCGCGCGGCGATCCGCGAGGGCGACGTCTACCAGGTCAACCTCGTCCAGCACCTCTCTGCGCCCTTCGAAGGCGACCCGAATGGCCTCGCGGCCGCGCTCGCGCGCCTGCGCCCGCTCGTCCCGCGCGCGCTTGCGGGCGACGGCTGGGCGGTCGTGTCCGCGTCGCCGGAGCTCTTCCTCGCGCGCCGCGGCCGCCGCGTCTGGACCTGCCCGGTCAAGGGCACGCGGCCGGCCGGCGTCCCCGTCGAGGGCGAGAAGGACCAGGCCGAGCACGTGATGATCGTCGACCTCGAGCGCAACGACCTCTCGCGCGTGTGCGTCCCCGGCACCGTTCGCTGGCCGGAGCTGCTCGCGGAACGCCAGCTCGCCGGCGTCTCGCATCTCGTCGCCACCGTCGAGGGAGAGCTGCGGCCGGACGTGACGCTGACCGAGCTGCTCGACGCCGTCCTGCCCGGCGGCTCCGTCACCGGCTGCCCGAAGTCGAGCGCGCTCGAGCTGATCGCGGAGCTCGAGCCCGTCGGCCGCGGCGCGTCGATGGGAGCGCTCGGCCGCGTGTACGCGAACGGCGACCTCGACCTTGCGCTGACGATCCGCACGTTCGCGATCGCCGCAGGCGAGATCCATCTCTGGGTCGGCGGCGGGATCGTCTGGGACTCGGAGGCCGAGGCGGAGATCGAGGAGTCGTGGGTGAAGGCGCGTCCGCTGCTGGCGGCGGTGTGAGCGTCGTCGCCGTCGCGGTTGCCGGCCGCGGCCTCGTCGACCCGGGAGAGCCGGTCTTCCACGCCGACGACGACGCGCTGCTGCGCGGGCGCGGCGCGTTCGAGACGATGCGCGTCTACGGCGGGCGGCCGTTCATGCTCGGCCGCCATCTCGAGCGCCTCCTCGCGACCTCGGAGCGGCTGGGGCTTCCGGTGCCGGACACGGACGAGTGCGAGCGCCTCGTGGAGCTCGTGCTCGACGGGCATCCCGACGTCGCGCTGCGGATCTTCTGGACCGGACGCGACCTCGTCGCCATCGCCTCGACGATCGACCCGAAGCTCGACCGGCAGCGCGAGCACGGCATCCGGCTCGCGGTCGTCCGCTGGTCCACGGGAGCGCTCGCCGGCGCCAAGTCGATGAGCTACGCGGAGAACATCCGCGCGTTCGACGAGGCGGTCGCCGGCGGCGCCGACGACGCGCTGCTCGTGTCCGCGGACGGCATCGTCCTCGAGGCGCCGACCGCGAACGTCTGGTGGCGGTCGGGCGACCGCCTCTTCACGCCCACGCTCGGCCTGCCCATCCTCGCCGGCGTCACGCGCGCGGTGGTGAAGGAGCTCGCCGACTTCGACGTCGTCGAGGGGGTCTTCCCGCTCGAGGAGCTGCTGGCGGCCGACGAGGTGTTCCTCACCGCGTCGGTGCGGGAGGTGATGCCGGTCGCCGCCGTCGACGACACCGTCTTCGCGCTCGGTCCGGCGGCGCAGGCCCTGCAGGTCGCGCTACGGTCCAGCACGTGAGCGACGAGAAGATCCGCCTCGGCGGCATGGCCCTCGAGAACGGCGTGCTCGTGCACGGCCCCACGTCGTGGGCGTGCGCGATCCGCAGCGCCGACGGCCGCATCGAGGTGGCGGCGGAGAAGAAGCGCTTCGTCGCAGCGCGCGTTCGCATCCCGTTCCTGCGCGGCCCCGCGCGCCTGCTCGAGTCGCTCGCGGTGCTGCCGGAGGTGAAGCGGCGACTGCCGGCCGCGCGCCTGCCGATGCAGGACAACCGCATGCTCGTCACCGTCGTCGGGACCGCCGTCGCGGTGAAGGGCCTGCGCGAGTCGACGCGCCTCCGCCCCGTCGCACAGGAATTGCTCGCCGGGATCCTGTCGCTCGCGCCCGCAGCCTTCGCGTTGCGCGGCGGCGACCTCGCCTCGTATCACGGCGCCGAGCACATCTCCATCGGCACGTACGAGCACGGCCCCGGCGCGCAGAAGGAGCACGAGCGCTGCGGCGGGCATCTCATCGGCCCGCTGCTCGTCACCTCCGCGATCGGCGGCGCCATCGCCGAGCGCGCGCCGGAGCGCTACCGGAATCACGCCCGTGCGCTCGCGCAGCTCGGCGCCGTCGGCGCGTCGACGGAGATCTTCTCGTGGATGGCGCGGAACCCGCGCAACCTCGTTGCACAGGCATTGTCGAAGCCCGGCCACGAGCTGCAGCACCGCCTCTCGACCGCGGAGCCGTCGGCGGACCAGCTCGAGGTGGCCGAGGCCGCGCTGCAGGCCTGCCTGGAGCTCGAGCATGGCGACGACGCAGTCGCCGCGTAGCCGGCTCGATCCCGAGATCTTCGACCTGCCCGTCGAGAAGATGCGGGCGGGCTACTACACCGACGCGTACTTCAACCACTCGCGCGAGACGCTCCTCGCCGACGGCCGCCGTCCGCGCGTCGTCATGCAGGTGTTCCAGAAGAACCACGCGTACGTCGGTGGGCTGGACGAGGCGATCGCGATCCTGAAGCTCTGCAGCGAGGACTGGGAGGGGCTGACGGTGCACGCGCTCTACGACGGCGACGAGGTCGAGCCGTACGAGACGGTGATGACGATCGAGGGCGACTACACCCTCTTCGCGCATCTGGAGACGGTGTATCTCGGCGTGCTCGCGCGCCGCACGCTGATTACGTCCAACGTCGTGCGCGTCATCGAGGCGGCGAACCGCAAGCCCATCATCTTCATGGCCGCGCGCCACGACCACCACCGCGTGCAGACGGGAGACGGCTACGCCGCGCACGTGGCGGGGCTCATCACCGGAGCCGAGATCGGCGTCACCACCGACGAGCAGGCGTCGTGGTGGGGCGGCCGCGGGATCGGCACCGTCCCGCACGCGCTCATCGCGTCGTACGGCGGCAACACCGTGCTCGCCGCGTCGAAGTTCGCGGAGTGGGCGCCGAGCGACACCCGCGTCACCGTCCTCGTCGACTTCGAGAACAACTCGGTCGAGACCGCGCTCGAGGTCGCGCGCGCGCTCGGCGGTCGCCTGTGGGGCGTGCGGCTCGACACGTCGGAGACGCTCGTCGACTTCTCGCTCGTGGACGGGATGGGCGACTTCAAGCCGACGGGCGTGAACGAGCGGCTGGTGCGCAAGGTGCGCGACGCGCTCGACCGCGACGGCTTCGAGCGCGTGAAGATCGTCGTCTCCGGCGGCTTCACCATCGAGAAGATCCGCGCCTTCGAGGAGCGCGGCGTCCCCGTCGACGCCTACGGAGTCGGCTCGTCGCTCATCCGCGGCGCCAACGACTTCACCGCCGACGTCGTGCTCACGGACGGGCGGCCATCGGGGAAGTTCGGGCGGCGTTTCCGGCCGAACGAACGGCTCGAACTCGTCAGGTGATCTCGATGGCGACGGATGCGTGCCTGTCCTTCCACGCTCCAGTCGGCACAATACGCCTGCCCGCTAAGGAGTCCTAGCCCTTCTGCCGATGAGGTCATCTGGATGGTGGGGAACTGGTTTCATCAAGCTGCCGACTTCGCCACCACCTGGCTCCCGCTCGCGTTCTTCGGCATCCTCGTCCTGACGGCGTGGCTGCTGTGGAAGACCGTCGGGATGATGCCCCGCATCCGTCCGGCGATGATCGACAGCAAGTCGAACACGTCGGTCACCTGGAGTGACGTCGCCGGCGTCGAGGAGGTCCGCGCCGAGCTCATGGAGGTCGTCGACTTCCTGCGCGAGCCGAAGCGCTTCCAGCGCCTCGGCGCGAAGGTGCCGAAGGGGCTGCTCCTGTACGGGCCGCCCGGGACCGGCAAGACGCTGCTCGCGAAGGCGGTCGCGCACGAGTCCGGGGCGCGCTTCTATGCCCAGTCGGCGGCGGGCTTCGTCGAGATGTTCGCCGGCCTCGGCGCGGCGCGGGTGCGGCGGCTGTTCCGGATCGCGCGCAAGCACGAGCCGTCGATCATCTTCATCGACGAGCTCGACGCGGTCGGCGGCCAGCGCGGCTTCGGCCTCAACAACGAGAAGGACCAGACGCTCAACCAGCTGCTGATCGAGATGGACGGCTTCGGCACGACCGACCGCCTCGTCGTGATCGCGGCGTCGAACCTCGTCGACAAGCTCGATCAGGCGCTGCTGCGCCCCGGTCGGTTCGACCGTCAGATCTACGTGGCGCCGCCCGACGTCCACGCCCGCGAGGCGATCCTGCGGGTCCACTGCCGCGACAAGCCGGTCGCCGACGTCGACCTCGAGCTGGTCGCACGCCAGACCTCCGGCCTCACCGGCGCCGACCTGGCGAACCTCTGCAACGAGGCGGCGATCTTCGCGGCGCGGCGCACGAGCGCGACCGTCACCAGTGACGATTTCGACCAGGCGCTCGAGCGCGTGCTCGCCGGCACGCAGTCGCGGCGCGTCCTCAACGAGCACGAGCGGCGGGTCGTCGCGTACCACGAGGCCGGCCACGCGCTCGTCGCCGAGCTGCTGCCGGCGGTCGACCGCGTCCACCGCGTCTCGATCGTCCCGCGCGGGCGGGCGCTCGGCTACAC
>JAFALP010000306.1 GCA_019234175.1 Actinomycetota bacterium
CGCCGGAGAAGCCCGTCGGGCTCGTCTATCTGCACGCGGAAGGGCCCGACGGCGAGGCGGGGAGGGAGTTCACGTTCCCGGGCGATCGCGGGGCGATCCGCGTGCGCAGCGCCGTCGGCGCGCTCCATCTCGTCCGCCGGCTCCTGACACGGTCCGGTGACGGATCGGTATGACCTCGGCCGCTAGCGTCGAGGGACGTGAGCGGATCCTTCGACTCTTCCTCGGCCTGCGTCTGCCCGACGAGGCGCTCGACGCCGTCGAGCGGTGGCAGCGAGACCAGCTCGAGCGCATGCGCGTCGTCCCGCGCGAGCACCTCCATGTCACGCTCGCCTTTCTCGGCGGCCGACCCGACTCGGAGCTGCCGGCGATCGTCGAGGCGCTCCGCGGCGCCGCGGCCGCCGTCCCGGGAGAGATCCGGCTCACACCCGCCCGCTATCGCGAGACGCGGGCCGTCGCCATGCTCGTCTGCGAGGACGAGGGCGGCCGCGCCGGCATCCTCGCCGCCGACCTCCACGGCCGGCTGGAGGCCCTCGGCGTCTACCGGCGCGAGGCGCGGCCGTGGCTGCCGCATCTCACCGTGGGCCGGTTCCGGCAGCGGGCAGGACTCCGGCCGGACCTCGCCAATATGGGAACATATGTTCTGGTTCCGTCCGGCGCCTCTGCTTACCTGTCACGACTGCAGCGGGGTGGAGCGCAGTACGAGATCCTCGAAACGGTGGCCCTAGGAGGTTCATAGGTGGACAGAAGCGAAGCACTCGACGTCGCGCTCGGCCAGATCGAGCGCCAGTTCGGCAAGGGGTCGGTCATGAAGATGAACGACCACGCCGCCGTCTCGATCGGCGCCGTCTCGACCGGCTCGCTCGCGCTCGATCTCGCCCTCGGCATCGGGGGCCTGCCCCGCGGCCGCATCGTCGAGGTCTTCGGCCCCGAGTCGTCGGGCAAGACCACCCTCGTCTACCACGTCATCGCCGAGGCGCAGCGGCGCGGCGGCATCTGCGCGTTCATCGACGCGGAGCATGCGATGGACCCCGGCTACGCGAAGAAGATCGGCGTCGACATCGAGAACCTCCTCGTGTCGCAGCCGGACACGGGCGAGCAGGCGCTCGAGATCGCCGAGCTCCTCATCCGCTCGGGCGCGCTCGACGTCGTCGCCATCGACTCCGTCGCCGCGCTCACGCCGAAGGCGGAGATCGAGGGCGAGATGGGCGACTCGCACGTCGGCCTGCAGGCCCGGCTCATGAGCCAGGCGCTGCGCAAGCTCGCCGGCACGCTGAACCGCACCGACACCATCTGCCTGTTCACGAACCAGCTCCGCGAGAAGATCGGCGTCATGTTCGGCAACCCGGAGACGACGCCCGGCGGCCGCGCGTTGAAGTTCTACGCGTCCGTGCGGCTCGACATCCGCCGCATCGAGACGCTGAAGGAAGGCGTCGAGGCGTACGGCAACCGCGTGCGCGTGAAGGTCGTGAAGAACAAGGTCGCGCCGCCGTTCAAGCAGGCCGAGTTCGACATCATCTACGGCTCCGGCATCTCGTGGGAGGGCACCGTCCTCGACACGGGCCTCGAGCGCAAGGTGGTGACGAAGTCGGGCTCGTACTTCAGCTTCGGCGACGAGCGCCTCGGCCAGGGCCGGCAGAACGCGACCGCGTTCCTGCGCGAGCACCCGGACGTGACCCAGCAGATCCTCCAGCGCATCCAGCTCGACATCGGGCCGGAGCAGGTCGTCTCCGCGCGCTTGCTGCCGGTGCTCGAGGAGCCGTCGACGAACGGCGAGCCCACGAAGGCGCCGAAGGAAGAGATCGAGGCCGAAGTCCCGGCATGAGGACCGTCACCGCGCTGCGGGAGCGTCCGCGCGGACGCGTCGACGTCGACCTCGACGGAGCGCCGTGGCGGACGCTCCCCGCGGACGCCGTCGTCGGCGCGGGGCTTCTCGTCGGGCGCAGCCTCGACCGCGAGACGGCGCGGAGCCTCGCGCGCGAGCTCCGGCGAGCACGTGCCCTCGCGAAGGCGACCCGCGCCCTTCGCCACCGCGATCTGTCCCGTCAGGCCCTTGCGGAACGGCTGCCGGCCGCGGGCCGCGACGACGCCATCGAGACCCTCGAGCGCAGCGGCTATCTGGACGACGGGCGGGCGGCGGCGTCGCGCGCCGAGGCGCTGGCGTCGCGCGGGTGGGGGGACGAGGCGATCCGGCTCCGGCTCGAGCAGGAGGGCTTCGCCGCCGAGCCGCTCGACGGCGCTCTGGCGGGCCTGGAGCGGGAATCGGAGCGGGCGAGGGGCTTCCTCGCGGGGGGCCGCACGGCCAGGTGGCTGGCTGCGCGTGGCTTCGACGTCGAGCCGGCCGAGGTTGCGCCGGAGCCATGATCGGAGATACCATCCGAGAACCGCTCCATCCAACGTTTTGCCTGCATACACGGTTTTTCCGAACGCACCTGACACGCTGAAACTCGTCCCCGACACAGCTTCGATTCACCGGGAGTCGCCGCCGAGGTAGGCGGCACGCCGGCAGGCGCGCGCATGCGCGCCGTCAGTGACATCGGAAGACCCGCCTGCGGTCAGCGGCGGATGGGCGGCAACCCATCGGAACGAGGAGTTGCCCGTGCTCATCGGCATCGCAGTCGCCGCCGGAATCATCGGAGGGGCGGTGCTCGCACTCGTCGCCGTGCAGGTGTTCGGCGCCACCGGCGTCGGCAAGGCGCGGCGGCTGCACCGGCAGATCCTCGAGGACGCGGAGCGCGAGGCGGAAGCGGTCCGCCGCGAGGCGCAGATCGAGGCGCGCGAGCAGGCGGTGAAGCTCCGCGCCGAGGTCGACGCCGACCTCAGCGACCGGCGGCAGGCGGTCGTGAAGGTGGAAGAGCGCCTCATCGGCAAGGAGGAGGAGATCGAGCGGAAGCTCGTCGAGCTCATGCGCCGCGACCAGGGTATCGCCGACCGCGAGACGCACCTGCGCGCGCTTCAGGACGAGCTGAAAGAGCTGAAGCACGCGCAGCAGTCGGCGCTCGAGCGCATCGCCGGGCTCACGCAGCAGGAGGCGAAGGGGCAGCTGCTGCAGCGCGGGGAAGAGCTGGCGCGGCACGAGCTCGCGCGCCGCGTGCGCATGCTCGAGGAGGAGGCGCGCGCGGAGTCGAAGCGGCGTGCGCGGAACCTCGTCGCCGACGCGCTCCAGCGCGTCGCGGCGAGCCACGCTGCGGAGACGACCGTCACCGTCGTCGAGCTTCCCTCCGACGACATGAAGGGCCGCATCATCGGCCGCGAGGGTCGCAACATCCGGGCGCTCGAGCACCTCACGGGCGTCGACTTCATCATCGACGACACGCCGCACGCGGTCGTGCTGTCGTCCTTCGACGGGCTTCGCCGCGAGATCGCGCGCATGACGCTGACGAAGCTCATCGAGGACGGGCGCATCCATCCCGCACGCATCGAGGAGACGTACTACCAGTCGAAGGCGGAGCTCGAAGAGGTCGTGCGGCAGGCGGGCGAGCAGGCCGTCTTCGAGGCGAACTGCGGCCCGTTCCACGAGGAGCTGCAGACCATCCTCGGCCGGCTCCGGTTCCGCACGAGCTACGGGCAGAACGTCCTCAAGCACACGCTCGAGGTCGTGCACCTGACGGGGATCATGGCCACCGAGCTCGGCGCCAGCGTGCGCACCGCGAAGCGCGCGGCGATGCTCCACGACGTCGGCAAGGCGATGACGCACGAGATCGAGGGCTCGCATGCGGCCATCTCGGCGCAGCTCGCGCGCCGCTACGGCGAGCCGCAGGGTGTCGTGCACGCGATCGAGGCGCACCATTACGAGGTGCAGCCGCAGACGGTGGAGGCGGTGCTCGTCATCGCCGCCGACGCGATCTCGGCGTCGCGTCCGGGGGCGCGCGGGGAGAGCCTCGAGCACTACATCAAGCGGCTCGAGTCGCTCGAGGAGCTGGCGGCGGCGAAGCCGGGCGTGGAGAAGGTGTACGCGCTCCAGGCGGGACGCGAGATCCGCGTCATCGTCGCGCCGCGCGAGGTGAGCGACGAAGAGGCCGCGCTCCTCTCGCACGAGATCGCGCGCGAGATCGAGGACCAGCTCGAGTATCCCGGCCAGGTGAAGGTGACGGTCATCCGCGAGAGCCGCTCCATCGACGTCGCGCGGAACCACACGGTCGCGCAGAACGGCAGCGCCGAGGTCTTGCCGGTGGACGCCGAGGCGGTCTAGCCCGCGGCTTCGGCCTTGCGCAGCCCGCGCACGGCCCACCACGAGAAGAGCACCGCCAGTCCCGCGGCGGCCCCGTACGCGACGGCGACCTCCGTCGGCGAGCCGGCGACGAAGCTCCTGCCGGCGATGAGCACCCGGGTGAGCGGGTTGACGACGGCGACGTCGTGGATCCAGCCGGTGAGCAGGCTCAGCGGCACGTAGACGGGCGCGAAGAAGAGCACGAGGAAGACCGGCATCTGGATGATCGGACCGGCCTGGAGCGAGCGGAAGCGCATGGCCACGCCGCACGCCCAGAGAATGGCGGCGGTGTTGACGATCGCCGCGAGCGCGTACAGCGCCGGAAGGTCGACGCCGTGGCCGCCGACGTGCATCCCGAATGCAAAGGCGACTCCCGTGAGGAACGCCGCGGTGACGAGCCACCGGCAGAGAGCCGCTGCGGCGTAGCCGAAGACGATCCCGGTGCGGTGCGGCGCCGCGAGCAGCAGCCGCCGCGCGAAGCCGGTCTCGAAGTCGCGCGCGATACCGAAGCCGGTGAAGACCCCGCCGAAGGCGGCTGACTGCAGCAGCACGAACACGAACTGGAAGGCCGTGTAGCCCTCGGC
>JAFALP010000354.1 GCA_019234175.1 Actinomycetota bacterium
GGCGGACGTCTTCGACGAGCCGTTTGCGGACTCGTTCGCGCTCCCGACGTATCTCGTGTCGCGACTCGCGGCCGAGCACGTGAAGGTCGCGCTCTCCGGCGAGGGCGGCGACGAGCTCTTCGGCGGCTACTACACGTATGCGGCCGACCAGCTCGCCGACCGCTTGGGCGGGCTCGCGCGGCTCGCGTCGCCGCTCGTCGAGCTGCTGCCGAGCTCGGGCGCGCGCGCGAGCTTCGACTACCGGGCCAAGCGCTTCGTCCGCGCCGCCCACCTGCCGCCGCTCGAGCGCCATCACGGCTGGAAGGAGATCTTCTCCTCCGAGGTGCGCGCCGACCTCACCGGCCGGCGCAGCGCGTTCGACCCCGTCGACGTGTACCGCGCGCGCTACGACGAGACGGCCGAGGCCGAGCCGCTCGCGCGGCTGCAGGACGTCGACTTCGCCGTCTACCTCGTCGACGACCTGCTCGTGAAGACCGACCGCACGTCGATGGCGAGCTCGCTCGAGGCGCGCGTGCCGTTCCTCGACCCGGCGGTGACGAACTTCGCGTTCGCGCTTCCGGCGAAGCACCGCGTGCGCGGCTTGGCGAAGAAGGTGCTCCTGCGCAAGGCGGCGGCGCCGCTCCTGCCGCGCGAGATCGTGCAGGGACGCAAGCGCGGCTTTTCTATCCCGGCGGCGTCGTGGCTGCGCGGCGATCTGGCTCCCTTCGCGCGCGAGACGCTGTCGACGTCGACGCTGTCGCGGCAGGGCTTCTTCCGGCCGGAGCCGGTGGCGCGCCTCCTCGACGAGCACGTCGCCGGCCGCGTCGACAACAGCCGCCAGCTGTGGGGTCTGCTCGCATTCACGCTCTGGTACGAGCGGCATGTCGAGCACACGCCGCCGCGCCTCACGTCGGCGCGGATGGAGGCGCTGCTCGCGTGAGGGTCTGGATCGACATGACGGCGTCGGCGCACGTGCTCGTGTTCCGGCCGCTGATCGAGATCATGCGCGACCGCGGCGACGAGGTCGAGATCACCGCGCGCGACTATGCGCAGACCTTGCAGCTGCTCGAGCTGCACGGCCTGAGCGCCGAGGTGATCGGCAGGCACGGCGGCCGCTCGCGCCTGCAGAAGGCGCGGCGCATGACGGGGCGGCTCGGGGCGCTGCGCCACTGGGCAAAGGGGCGCGAGCTCGACGTCGCGCTCGCACACGGCTCGCACGAACTGACGCTCACGGCACGGCGTCTCGGCATCCCCAGCTCGGACACGTTCGACTACGAGTTCGCGACGCTGCAGCACCAGCTGGGCTGCCGCGCAGCGACGAAAGTCGTCGTACCGGACGCGATCCCGCCGCAGCGCCTCACGAAGTACGGCGTGCGGCCCCCGAAGCTCGTCCAGTATCCGGGGCTGAAGGAGGAGTACTACCTCTCCGACTTCGAGGCCGACCGGTCGCTGCTCGAGCGGTTCGCCATCGACCCGGCGCGCGTCCTCGTGGTGCTTCGCCCGCCGCCGGACGTCTCGCTCTACCACCGGCAGTCGAACCCGCTTTTCCCGATGACGCTCGAGCATCTCGGCCGGCTCGAGAACGTGCACGCGTTCGTGCTCCCGCGCACCGACGAGCAGCGGGAGTACGTGCGCGACCTCGCGCTGCCGTCGGTGATCCTTCCGGAGGAGGCCGTGGACGCGCAGAGCCTCATCGCGCTCGCCGACGTGGTCGTCTCGGCCGGCGGGACGATGAACCGCGAGGCGGCGGCGCTCGGCGTCCCCGTCTACACGACGTACGGCGGGCGCCTCGGCGGCGTCGACGAGGAGCTGATACGCGACGGACGGCTGAAGCCGCTGACCGACCCGCGCGCACTCGACCTCGCCAAGCGCGACGGCGCCGCGGGCGAACGCGTGCGCCGCGATCCGGCGCTCATGCTCGAGCTACTGCTGTCGGCGTTGGACTGACGGCTCGACGGAGGCGTCCGTCCGCGGCACCTCGCCGCCGGGCGACTCGCGGACCGGCTCGCGCACGATCGCGCCGAGCTTCGCCACCACCTCGAGCGTGTCGCCCTCGGCGGCGAGCGCCTCCAGCTCGAGCAGCTGCTGCGTGAGCCACGCCTCGTCCACCGGCGGGCGAGAGAGCCGCTTGATCTTCGGGTGCTCGGTTTCGCCAACAGCCTCGTCGTCGCTCCACAGCTCCTCGTGGATCTTCTCGCCCGGCCGCGAGCCGGTGAAGACGACGCGGATGTCGTCCGCGGCGGTTGCGTCCTCGCCGGGCAGCCGCGGCACGTGGCCGGAGAGGCGCACCATGTTCGTGGCCAGGTCGACGATACGCACGGGCTCGCCCATGTCGAGGACGAAGATCTGGCCGCGGCCGCCGATTGCGCCCGCCTGCACGACGAGCGACACCGCCTCCGGGATGGTCATGAAGAAGCGCGTCATCTCCGGATGCGTGACGGTGACAGGGCCGCCGCGCTCGATCTGGCGCCGGAACGTCGGGATGACCGACCCGGAGGAGTTGAGGACGTTGCCGAAGCGGACGGCGACGAAGCGCGTGGGCACGTCGCGGCGATGGCCGAACGACTCGACGATCCACTCGCAGAGCGCCTTCGACTGCCCCATCACCGTCTTCGGGTTCACGGCCTTGTCGGTGGAGATGAGCACGAAGCGCTCGACCTCGAACTCGGCGGAGAGCTCGGCGACGCTGCGCGTGCCGACGACGTTGTTGCGCACCGACTGCAGCGGATGCGTCTCCATCAGCGGCACGTGCTTGTACGCGGCGGCGTGGAAGACCACCGTCGGGTGGTACTTCTCGAACACCTCGCGGCGCAGTGCGCTGCGGTCGCGGACGTCGAGGAGCTTCGGCACCGCCGGCGTGAAGTCGCGCTCGTCCACGAGCTCGCGCTCGATGTCGAAGAGCGCCGTCTCGGCGTTGTCGACGAGGATGAGCCGCTGCGGGCCGACCCGCGCGATCTGCCGGCAGAGCTCGGAGCCGATGGAGCCGCCCGCGCCGGTGACGAGCACGGTCTGGCCCTTGAGGTAGCCGGCCACGTGCTCGAAGTCCACCTCGACCTGCTCGCGTCCGAGCACGTCCTCCACCGTCACCGGCCGGATCTGACCGGCGAGGTCGAGGTCGCCGGCGATGAGCTCGTAGAGCCCGGGCAACGTCTTCACCGGCACGTGAGCAGCTTGTGCCGCTTCCACCACCATCCGGCGCGTCTCGCCGGAGGCGGACGGGATGGCGATGAGCACCTCGTCCGGCTTGAACTCGCGGACGATGCGCGGCAGCTCCGCCATCGTGCCGAGCACGCGGACCCCGAGGATGCGCGTGTTGCGCTTGCGCTCGTCGTCGTCGACGAATCCGATCGGCGTGTAGGCGAGCATGCGCGAGCGCTGCATCTCCTGGACGATGAGGCGGCCGGCGTCGCCCGCTCCGACGACGATGACCTCCTTGCCGCGCGCCACGACGCCGTTGCGCGGGCGCTCCATGACCGTGCGCGCGAGCAGGCGCGCGCCGGCGACGAGGGCGAGAGTGAGCAGGAGATCGGTGACGGCGATCGAGCGCGGCAGGCGCACGTTGTGCACCGGCGACGCGAAGTACACCGTGACGTCGGCGACGAGCGACGCGACGATGACGCCGCGCGCGGCGCTCCACATGTCGTGCACCGAGACGTACCGCCACCAGCGGCGGTGGAAGCCGAAGAGCAGGAAGACCGCCGTCTTGATGACGACGACGAGCAGGATCGTCCGGCGGAACAGCGTGTCGTAGTAGACGGGCAGCCCGTGGTCGAAGCGGAGCTCGAACGCGAGAAACCACGACAGTGCGACGATCGCCGCGTCGGTCAGGACCTGCAGGAAGCGCGAGCGCCCGAGTCCGCTCATGCGCGGGCGCCGACGCCGACCGCGGAACGGACGACCTCGACGACGCGCTCCTGCGACTCGGCCGGCATCGACGGCCAGAGCGGCACGGAGAAGTTCTCCTGCGCGACGCGCTCGGTGTTCGGCAGCGAGCCGGGCTCGGAGCCAAGGAAGCGGAGCGCGGGCTGCAGATGGAGCGGCGTCGTGTAATAGACCGCGGACGCGATCCCCGCCTCCGTAAGCGCGGCTCGAATGGCCTCGCGCTCGGGCGAGCGGCAGACGAACAGGTGGTAGATGTGGCCGGGCTCGTCCTGCGGGAGCTCCACCAGCTCGCCCAGCCCGAGCTCGGCATAGCGGGCGGCCACCTCGCGGCGGCCCGCGTTCCACTCGTCGAGATGCGTGAGGAAGATGCGGAGCATCCCCGCCTGCAGCTCGTCGAGGCGCGAGTTGTACCCGACGAAGTCGAACTCGGTCTTGTCGCGCGAGCCGTGGAACGAGAGCATCTGCACGCGATCGGCGAGGTCGTCGTCGTTCGACGCGACGAGGCCGCCGTCGCCGAGGCAGAAGAGGTTCTTCGTCGGGAAGAAGCTGTACGTGGAGATGAGGCCGAGCTGCGCGACGCCGGGCGCGCCGAACGCCTGCGCCGCGTCCTCGATCACCGGCACGTCGAGCGATACGAGGTCGCTCATCGGCGCGGGCCGTCCGAACAGGTGGACGGGAATGATCGCGCGCGTGCGCGGCGTGATCTTCGTCGCGACGTCCTCGACGTCGAGGTTCATCGTCACCGGGTCGATGTCGGCGAAGACGGGCGTGGCGCCGCGGCGGGCGATCGACTCGGCCGTGGCGTAGAAGGTGAAGGCGGGGCAGATGACCTCGTCGCCGGGGCCGATCCCCATCGCGTCGAGGACGATGACGATCGCGTCGGTGCCGTTGGCGACGCCGACCGACTTGTTCACGCCGAGGTACTCCGCCGCCTCCTCCTGAAACGACCAGTAGTGGGGTCCTCGGATGAACTGGCCGCCGTCGAGGATCTCGCGGAAGCGCTGCTCGAGCTCGGGGATCAGCGGCGCGTACTGCGCCTTGACGTCAATCAGCGGAATTTGCGACACGGCGACGACTCACTGTAGCCCAGCGGTACAGGAAATACGCCGCGGCGATGATGACGCCTGCAAGGACGGCGTATCCGACGTAGTCGAGGTCGTGGCGGGCGTGCGTGTAGGCGGTGCCGAGCGCCCAGCCGCCGGCGGCGAGGCCGAAGCAGAAGACGCCGCTGCCGAGCAGCGCGAGGACGAGGAACTTCCTGAACGGCACGCGGACGATGCCGGCCGGGATGGCGACGAACGAGCGCGCGAGCGGCGTGGCGAGGCCGACGGGGACGGCCCAGTCGTCGAAGCGGTCGAAGCGCCGCTGCGCGCGGGCGAGCTTCGCTTCGGACACGTGGAAGAAGCGCACGCCGTGGTGGCCGATCAACCATCCGATGGCGGCGCCGACGACGTTGCCGAGCGTCCCCGCGAGCGCCATGGCGACGTAGCCCCACGCGTGCGAGTGGACGGTCGCGCCGAAGACGTGCACCGACACGCCGGCGAACGCGCCGCCCGCGAGCGCGCCGGCGTAGAGCATGACGAGCTCGCTTGCAACGGGAAGGACGGCCGCGACGACGAGCAGGCCGAACACCGCGTAGACGCCGTGGTTGCCGATCGCGTGGGTGATCGAGCCCGTAAGGCTTGCGAGCGGCATCGGCGCGGAAATCTACCGGTGGGCGACGAAGGGGGCGATGAGCTCGGTGGTTCCGATGGAGTTGGATGCAATCACGCGAACCTGGTAAGCGCCTGTGAACGCGAGCCCCCCCGTCCACAGGCGGCCGTTCCACGGGACGGC
>JAFALP010000356.1 GCA_019234175.1 Actinomycetota bacterium
GCCCGCTCCAGTGCGAGAGCTCGAGCCATTGCTGCCGTTGCGCCGCCAGCCACGGCGTGAAGCCGAGGTCGGGGAGCGGCTGCGGCCATTCCTGCGCCGCCCAGTAGGTGCCGTCGGGCGCGGTGCAGGCGGCGACGAGGTTCGGGAGCGCGGGCCCCGTGTACGTCCCGCACTTCCCGGCGAAGTGTTGCCAGTAGAGCGTCCGGTACTTGCCCCAACCGCCGGCGTAGTCGACCTGGAACTTGACCTGCTGCGCGCCGGCGACGGGGGCGAGCGCGTTGATCGCGCCCCAGACGAGCACGTGCTTGACGGCGTCGCCCCTGTGGTAGGTGAGGAGCGCCTCGCCGCGCGCGTCCACGGACAGGTGGACGTCGGTCGCGTCCCGGTCGATGAGCTGCGCGGCCGAGGCCGTGCCCGGGACCACGAGCAGGACGAGGAGTGAGATGAGCAGGGCGACGCGCATCTATCTCCATAAGAGCGTTGGACCCCGCCTTTCTCCTATACCGCAAATGGGGTATCTGCTCGTTACAAATGCGTCGCGTGTGGCTTGCGACTGCTAGAAGCGTGCGGCCGCGCCGGCATGGCGGAGGTAGGCCCCGCTGTCGACGATGTCGGCCAGCTGCGCCACCGTCTCGCGCAGCTCGTCCTCGGTGTTGTAGAAGTGCGGCCCCAGCCGGACGCCGGCGTCGGGGCGGAAGTCGCAGATGATCCCGCGCTCGCCCAGCTCGCGGTGCACGGCGGCGTGGTCGGGCGTCTGCACGGTCACGGTCCCGCCGCGCCGCTCCGGCGCGCGGGGGCTCACGGTCTCGAGCCCGGCGTCATCGAGGAGCTCGATCAGCAGCGACGTCAGCGCGAGCGAGCGCTCGCGGATGCGGTCGACGCCGACCTCCTCGATCACGTCGTAGCCGGCGGTGGCGGCGTAGAGCGCCGGCACGTTCGGGGTACCCGTGAGGAAGCGCGCGGCGCCGTGCGCGTACTCGAGCTCCGGCTCGAACGCGAACGGGCGCGCGTGCCCCTGCCAGCCGACGAACGTCGGCTGCAGCCGCTCGGCGAGATCGGGCCGCACGTACAGCCAGCCCGCGCCGGGGCCGCCGCACAGCCACTTCACGCTGCCGCCGGTGGCGAAGTCGACGTCGAGAGCGGTGACGTCGAAGGGCACGGTGCCCGCGCTCTGGTAGCAGTCGAGCACGACGTACGCGCCGACCTCGTGCGCACGCCGGACGATCGGCTCGACGTCCTGAATCTCCGCGTTCTTGAACAGCACGTGGCTGATGGGCACGAGCAGCGTGCGCTCGTCGATGGCGTCGACGATCGCGCGGTCGTCGTCGACGGCGACCGCCTCCAGGTCCGGCTGCGCCTGGTACAGGTAGCGCACCGACGGGAAGTTCGCCTCCTCGTACACGACGCGGTTCCGCTCGCCGTGGTTCCGGAAGCAGGAGATGACGACCATCTCGGCGACGGTCACGTTCTGGTGCATCACCGTCGAGCCGGGCGGGGCGCCGATGATGCGGCCGATCTGATCCCCGACCGTCGTGGACATGTCCCACCAGCCCTCGCCCCACGAGCGGATCCCGCGCTCGCGCCACATGCGCGCGTACTCGAGCAGCCGGTCCTCGGCCGCGGCGGGCATCGCCGCCAGCGAGTGGTTGATGAGGTAGATGCAATCGGCGAGGATCGGGAAGCGATCCCGGTAGTCGCGCGGGTCGATCACACCTGCTGGAGCGAATGGGCCGGCGGGCCGACGTACTTCGCAGACGGCCGGATGAGGACGCCGAGCCGCTTCTGCTCGAGCACGTGCGCAGACCAGCCGGCCGTGCGCGAGCACGCGAACATCGCGGGCGCGAGATCGGGCGGCACGCCTGCGACGTCGAGCACCACGGCAGACCAGTACTCGACGTTCGTATACGAGTGGTCGGGGTTCTTCTTCGCGATCGCCTCGTGCGCGACCTGCTCCAGCTCCTCCGCGACGGCGACGCGCGGCGACCCGAGCTCCTTGGCCGTCCGCTTCAGCACGCGCGAGCGCGGATCCTCGGCGCGGTAGACGCGGTGGCCGAAGCCCATGATCCGCTCGTGGCGACCGAGCGCGTCGGCGACCCACTTCTCCGCGTCGCCGCTCTCGGCGACCGCGTCGAGCATCGGCAGCACGCGAGCGGGCGCACCGCCGTGCAGCGGGCCCGACAGCGCGCCGACCGCGGCCGACAGCGCCGCGCCGCAGTCCGCGCCCGTGGACGCGACGATGCGCGCGGTGAACGTCGACGCGTTGAGCCCATGCTCGGCAGTGCAGATCCAGTATGTGTCGATCGCCTTCGCCGCCTTCTCGTCCACCTCATCGCGCCATGCGAGCAGGAAGCGCTCCGCGGCGGTGCGACCCTGCATGATCGTCTCCTCCGGGACCGGCGGGAGGTCGGCGCCGCGCGCGGACTGCGCCACGATCGAGAGCGCGGCGGCGGAAAGACGGCGCAGGTCCTCCTTCGCCTGCTCGTCGTCGATGTCGATCAACTGCCCGAGCTTCCAGCGGCCGCTGAGGATGGCGAGCATCGCCTGCAGCTCCGACATGTGACTGCCGGTCCGCACCTCGAGGTCGCAATGCGCGGCCGGCAGGCCGGGCTCGAGCGACTCGTCGACGAGGAGGCCCCATACCTGCTCGAACGGCACCTTCCCGACGAGCTCCTCGATGTCGACGCCGCGATACCGCAGCGAGCCGCCTTCGCGGTCGGGCTCGGCGATCTCCGTCTCGAAGGCGACGACGCCTGCGAGGCCGGGACTGAAATCGTTCATACGGGAACCTCCTCCAGCTCGACTTCGAGTCCGGAGCCGTGCGCACGCGCCGCGGCGAGCACGAGCGCCGCGGCGGCGAGGTCCTGGACGGCGACGCCGACCGACTTGTAGAGCGTGATCTCGTCAGCGCTCGTGCGCCCGGGCCGGATCCCCGCGATCACTTCGCCGATCTCGGCGACCGATGCGGGATCCATGCCCGCCAACTCGGGCGCTCCGGCGGGCACGGGCGCAAACGCGGAATCTCGCGACTCGACGAACGGCGTCGTCGCGGCGACGAGCGCGGGGTCGAGCTCCGATCCGGGTGCGTTGTAACCGACCGACGAGACGTGCGTTCCCGGCGCCACGTGCGCGCGAAACAGGATCGGCTCGGCCGCGTGCGTGGCCGTGTGCACGACGTCGGCTCCGCGCACGGCGTCTTCCTGCTCGCCGCGTCCGGCGACGCGTACCTCCGCGAACGGGAGCGCGCGCGGGAACATCTCCTGCGCCGCGCGGGACTGGACGCCGGTCCCGAGGACGGCGAGCACGCGCGAGTCGGGCCGCGCGAGCAGGCGGGCGGAAAGCGCCGCCGCGGCGGCGGTGCGCATCGCGGTGATGTAGGTCCCGTCCATGAGCGCGGTGACGACGCCCGTGTCGCCGTCGAAGAGGACGATCGCCGCCTGGTGCGTCGGCACCGGCGGCCGGTTCGCAGGGAAGAGCGAGACGAGCTTCGCGCCGAGGCTCGCTCCCGGGAGATAGCCGGGCATGGCCCCGAGGAGGCCCTTGTCGGTGAACGCGGCCACGCGCGGCGGGAGCGACGCCTTGCCCGTGGAGAGCTCGGCGTGTGCCTG
>JAFALP010000425.1 GCA_019234175.1 Actinomycetota bacterium
ACGGCCAGCTCGAGGCGCTCGACGACGTCGACCGTCTCGAGCAGCTCGACGCGCTGTGCGAACGAGATGTCGGGCGCGTACGCGCACGTGTCTGCGAGCGCGCCGGCCTCGGTGATGGAGCGCAGGAACTGGCCGATGCGCTCGTCCGCGTCGCGCAGCTCGAGGATCTCCTCGACCACGGCGCGGTACTCGCGCTCCAGCTCGCGCGTCTTGACGGGGGCCGGGTTCTCGTCCTCGATCTCCTCCACCTCGACGCGCAGGTTCCCCTGCGAGTCGCTGTGGGCGGCGCCGATGACGCCGCGGTGCAGGCCGGTCAGGACGACGGCGGTGCCGGCCCGGCGAGGCAGGCGGACACGCTCGTCCACCCGGGCGACGGTGCCGACCTTCGCGTACTCCTGCCCGTGCTGTGGCACGAGCAGCACTTCATCCTCGTCCCCGGTCTCGACCGTCAGGGTGACGGTCATCCCCGGGAAGACGACGGTGTCCTCGAGCGGGACGAGCAATAGGTCAGTCACGGTTCAGAATCTCCAATCGTGTACTAGGTATCGCAATTGTACCTACGTGATAACGCCTGCCCCACGAGCCGTAATCCCCGCTCAACCATGCGGCTGCGACCCTAGGAGCATGCGTGCCCTCCTCCTCGCCGCCGCCCTTCTGCCGGGCTGGACGCACGTCCGGACGGGCATCGACGGGGGCACGGTCTGGGTCGGCCAGATCCCGAACACGGTGGTGGCGGACACCCGGGACAGCGCCGTGTACCTCCCGCCCGGCTTCGACCCGGCGAAGAAGTACCCGGTCGTGTATCTCCTCCACGGCCTGCGTGGGGACCCGTCCGAGTTCTGGGACGCCCTCGACATCGCCGACGTCGCCGACCAGGAGATCGAGTCGAACGAGGCGCCGCCGTTCATCGCCGTCATGCCGGTGGGCGGGCCGGTCGTCCACCCCAGTCGGGGCGAGTGGGCGGGCGTGTGGGAGGACTACGTGGTCGACGACGTCGTCCCGTGGACGGACGACACGCTGCCGGTCGTCGCGACGGCGCACGACCGCGCGCTCGAAGGGCTGTCGGCCGGCGGCTACGGCGCCATGGATATCGGGCTCCGCCATCCCGGCCTGTTCGGGACGCTCGGGTCGTGGGCCGGATACTTCGCGCCCGTGTTCAAGGACGGGCCGTTCGCCAAGGCGACGCCGGCGTATCTCGCCGCGCACACGCCGACGCTCCTCGTCCGCGAGGAGGCGGCGGAGCTGCGGCGCGACCGGACGCGCTTCTACATCTCCGTCGGCGGCAACCACGGCGACGTGATGACCACCTACTCCCTGTCGTTCGCGCACGAGCTGCAAGCGCTGCAGCTGCCGCACGAGTTGTGGCGCCTACCGGTGGTCGAGACGGGGCACTTCTGGGGCTCGACGCTTCCGTCCGCGCTCGCGTACGCCGCCGCGGGCTTCTACTGATCCTCGAGGCCGGCGGCGGCGAGCGCGGCGCCGAGATGCGGATGCTCCTCGACGCGCGCGACGCGCCCCTCGTGCGTCGTCACGACGGCGGCGTAGCGGCCGACGAGATAGAAGCGCCGCGACTGCAGCGGGCGCTCGTCGGTCTCGTCCGGCTCGATGCGCGAGAAGCGCATGCTGATGACGACGCGGTCGCCGACGCCGATGCAGCGGTCGACGGTGACGTGGTACCCCTCCGCGACGCGTTCCTGCAGGATCAGCAGGACGTCGTCGCGGTCGAACGCGCCCTCCGCCTCGGCGCCGACCCACTCCACCTCGGGGTCGAGCATCTCCTCGATCGCCTCCAGGTCGCCGGCGACGAACGCGCGGTATCCGCGCAGAAGCAGATCGACCCCTTCCTGACTCACGGGCGTCCCTCGCCGGCATCGGCTCCCGCCGCGCGAAGCGCGGCTCCGCCGACGCCTGACGACGCTCGCGGCAGGATGCTGCGCGCGCGTCGCTTGTCCGTACTCGGTGTACTGTCCTGCGCGCCGCGCGCTTGCATCCTTTGCGAGCGCCGCCCGAGGAACACCCGTTTCACGCCGCGAGCGTAGCGAGCGGGACCTCGGCCTGAGCGTGCTCGATGAGCACGGGGTCGTGCGTCGCACAGACGATGGCGGCGCCGGTCGTGCGCGCGAGCTCGGCGAAGAGCGCGCCGACGGAACGCGCGTTGGCCTCGTCGAGCCTTGCCGTCGGCTCGTCTGCGAGGAGGAGCGCAGGCTTCGCCGCGAGAGCGCGCGCGACGGCGACGCGCTGCCGTTCCCCCATCGAAAGACGCGCGACGCGCTGGTCGGCGAGCTCCTCGAGGCCGACGGCGGCGAGCGTGCGGCCGGCGTCCCCGGCGACCCCGCGCAGCTCGAGCGCGAGCTCGATCGTCTCGCGCGCGGTGAGGAACGGGACGAGGTCCGTTCCCTGCGTGACGACGCCGATGCTGCGTCGGCGCAGGAGCGCGAGCTGCGTCGCGTCGAGGCCGCCGAGATCCTGTCCGAGCACGCGCACCTGACCGGCGGTGGGCCGGTCGAGCCCGGCGAGGAGCTGGAGCAGCGTCGACTTGCCGGAGCCGGATGGTCCGGTGATTGCCGACAGCCGGCCGGCTCCGAGCGAGAAGGACACGTCGTGGAACACGCGGGTCGCGCGCGCGCCGCGGCCGTGCACCTTCTCCAGGCCGACGACCTCGGCGACGACGGCGTCGCTGCTCGCGTCGGCCGGCGGCGCGACCGGCTCGCGCGCGGCCGTGAGCGTATGCACGAACACGCCGCCCGAGCGCGGCTCGAGGCGGGCGCGAGTGGTCGCGCCGAGCAGCTCCTCGGGGATGCGGATCCAGCCGCCGCGATTGACGACGGCGTCCCCGTCGTCGGCGCTGATGCGTCCGTCGCGCACCTGTACGACGCGATCCGCGACCACCGCCGACTCGGGATCGTGGCTGACGACGAGCGTCGTCACGCCCGCCTCTGCGGAGAGGTCGCGGATGAGCGCGTAGATCTGCGCCGCGTTGGCGGCGTCGAGCTCGCCCGTCGGCTCGTCCGCGATGAAGAGCCGCGGCCGGTGCGCGAGCGCGGCGCACAACGCGACGCGTTGCTGCTGGCCGCCGGAGAGCTCGCCCGGGCGGGCGTCGCGCTTGTCCGCGAGGCCGACCCGGTCGAGAAGCCTGTCGGCGGTGCGCGCGCATTCCTGCGGATCGGCGCCGAGCAGCTCGAGACGAAGCGCGACGAGGTCGTGCGCCGTCAGCTCCGGTGCGAGTGCGCGCACGTAGTGCTGGTCGGCATAGCCCAGCGTGCGCGAGCGGTACTCGGCGAGCGCGCGGCCGCGCAGCGTGCGGAGGTCCTGCTCGAAGACGCGCACGGTCCCGGCGGACGGGCGCTCGAGCCCAGCGAGGATGCGCAGCAGCGTGCTCTTGCCCGAGCCGCTCGGCCCGAAGACGACCACGAGCTCGCCCTCCTCGATCTCGAGCGAGAGCCCTTGCAGCGCCGCCGCGGCCCCTTCCTCGGAGGGGTAGATGCGGAAGAGGTCGGTGGCGGCGACGGCGCTCATCGCGTCCTCCCCGCGGCGGCGACGGCGGCGGCGGTCGATCCAGCCGCGAGCCCGGCCAGTGCGATCGCGACGACCGGCCAGTCGAACACGAGCTGCAGCGGAGGCAGCGGCGACCCTGCGCCGGCGGTCACCGCGACCACGGCGACGACGAGCGCGCTCACGACCGCACCTGCGGCGATCCCCCCGGCGATGCCGACGGCAGCCACCGTCTCGGCGCGCAGGACGAGATGTCGGCGGATCTCGGCCGGCGTCACTCCCTGCGCCGACAGGTCGAGGAGGTCGCCGCTCTCGTCGCGGCGGTCGCCGACGACGCCGAGCAGCACACCGACGCCGGCGAGGACGAGGCCGACGATCGCCGCCACGAGCAGAAGCGCGAGCGAGCCGCGCGCGAGCGGGTCGCCGCGCAGCGACGCCTGCGTCGCGCGCTGCGACTCGACGGTCAGCGACGGGTAGTGTGGCCGCGCGGGCGAGCTCAGCCAGATCTCGCTCGCGGTCGCCGTCCCCGGCTCGATCGTGTTCGCCGCCGTCAGCCACGTGGGCAGGTCGGCGACGACGAGGCTGCCGTCCACGGAGGGGAAGTGGTTCGCCACGCCGACGATCTGTCCCTCGATCGTCTCGTCCTCGACGTGCAGCGGCAGCGTCCCGCCTGGGCCCGCGGCGCGCGCGAGGTCCGGCGAGACGACGACGGGCACCGGCGCGCCTTCCAGCGGTTCCTTCGGACGTACGATCGCGTCGGCCGCGCGGTTGACCGCGTAGCGCACGGTCGTCCCGTGGACGTGCACGCCGTTCTCGCCGATCCATCCGGCGAAGCGGCGGTCGAGGCGCAGCGTGCCGACGGACGAGTCGTTCACGGAGAGCGAGGTGCCGCTCTCGCGGTGGCCGGCGACGAACGCCGCCGTCTGCGGGAAGGAGAGCCGCATGGCGACGACGCGACCGCCGCGCGCCGCCGGCGGCACGTCGACGGAGACGTCGTGCGTCCCGCGCGCGAGCTCGCCGAGCGTCAGCAGCGTGAAGTCGCCGCGGCGGTCGAGGACGTTGAGCTGGATGCCGACGCGGTCGCCGGTGACGGTGACGGGAACCGTCATTCGCGGCGCTGCCGCGGGGAGGTCGAAGCCGCGGAGGCGCGGCGTGACCGGCGGGTTCAGCTCTTTCGCGAGCGCCGCGGGCGATTGCGTGGAGAAGTCGGAGCGCCAGCCGTCGGTGCGCGGGATCTCGGCGGCGGGGAGCGCGAGCAGCGTGAAGTCGATCCCCTGGTTGGCGGTGATGTAGCCGTCGTCGCGCAGCACCGGCGCGCCGACGCCCGGCGGAACGGCCTGCTGCACGGTGACGAGCTTGTTCAGGTTCTCCTCCAGGACGTACCGCGCGGGGACGGCGTAGCGCGCCTGCTCCGTCTCGCCTCGCTGCAGCGTCGCGCGGTACGAGAAGCCGAACAGCGCGACGCCGACGGCGAGGACGAAGAAGACGACGGTGACGAGCACGCGGCCGGGCGAGCGCGCGAGCGAGAGGAGCGCGAGGCGGACCGACGGCGGGCCGCGGCGACCGATGCGCTCGAGCACGCGCAGCGCCGGCGACAGGAGCCGCGCGGCGGCAACGGCGAGGACGAACAGCACGAGCCCGGGCAGGAGCAAGAGGAACACGCCTGCGCCGCCGCCGGAGGCGAGGCTCGTCGTGTCCGTCTTCCCGCGCGCGAGCGCGAGCAGCACGGCGGCGAGCGCGCCGAGCGCGGCCACGTCGGCGGCGGTGACGCGCAGGCCCCCGAACGAGACGTGCTCGACGCGCAGCGCGGCGAGCATCACCGCCCCCGTCAGCGCAACGAGCGCGACGGCGATCCCGAGAGCGCGCCACGTCAGGAGCGCGTGCTCGGCGACGAGCCAGCCGGGCGAACCGAGATGCCGCGCGAGGAGCGCGCCGGCGCCGCTTCCCGCGAGCCAGCCGACGACGCTCGCGGCGAGCGTGATGCCCGCGACCTCCGCCGCCGTCACGAGCAGGATCTGACCGCGGCGCGCGCCGAACCACACGAGGCGGCGGCGCGTCGCGTCCTGCTCCGTGCGCAGGCGCGTGGACGCGAGGACGGCGAACCCGAGGAGGAGCACTGCCGCGTCGCCGCCGAGGACGAGCAGGCGCTCGCCGGCGACGCGGCTCGTCGCGCGCACCTGCGCGATCGTCTCCAGCGGGCCCTGCACGGTGAAGATGTCGCTCTTCTCCTCCAGCTGCGACTGCGCGCGGTTGATGCGCGTGTCGAGGCTCGCGAGGTCCCAGTCGTGGACCGCGCTCGGCGCGACGGGCACGATCCAGCCGTACGTGCGCGCGATCAGCGACGCGTCGGGCAGCGGCGTCCGCTCGAAGGCGGAGACGCCGTCGGCCAGGAGGATGGGCGGCCGGTTCGAGCCGGCAGCGGCGAAGTACGCCGACAGCGGTGCGCCCGCGCGGAACGTGGCGCGGCCGACGACGTGCAGGAACGGCAGCTTCGGGGCCGCCGGCCGCCCGCCGATCTGCACCACCTCGCAGTCCGCCGGCGTGCACGCGTGCGGCATCCGGCCGCTGCGGAGGACGAGCCAGTGCGAGAGCCCGTCGACTGCGCCGAGGTTCACGAACGCGCCGCCCCACGTCGCCTGGCGGAACACCTCGACTGCGAACGCGGGATGGTGCAGCACCGGCTCCAGCGCGTTGCGCGCGAGCGAGTCGAGTTGCGGGAACGTGAGGCTCGACTGCGCAGGGACGCCGCTCCACACCGCCTGCACCGCGCGGTCGGACGGCTGCAAGCCCGCCAGCGCGCGCTGCACGGCGCGGTCCTGGACCGCGACGGAGCCGACCGCGGTCATCGCGAGGAAGCCGGCGCCGACGGCGATGCCGAGCGCGACGAGGAGGTTGCTGCGCCAGTGCGCGCGGAGCCGGATCCAGGCGAGCCGCACCGGCACGACGAGCCGCCGCCCCGACGCCCCGGGCAGGCGGCGCGCGGCCGCGTCCGGCGCGTACGAGCTGCCTTCCACCGCCTCGGACGATAGTCGCGTCCTGCTTCGGGTAACAAGACGGGCGATGCGGATCCTCGTGGCCGACGACAGCCCGCAGCTCGTCCTGCTCTACCGGGCCGTCCTCGAGGACGCGGGGCACGAGGTGGTGAGCGTCAGCAACGGCATGGCCGCGATCGCCGCCGTCGAGGGCGGCCAGGTGGACGCGGCCGTGCTGGACGTGCTCATGCCGGGCGTGAGCGGGGACGCCATCGCGGCGCGGCTCCGACGGACGAACCCGGAGCTGCCCGTGCTCCTGATGACGGGCTCGTACGGCGAGCAGTTCGTCGTCGACGTGGGGGCGCCGGTGCTGCGCAAGCCGTTTCCGCCGGAGGACCTCGTGCGGGCCGTCGAGCGCCTCCGTCCGTCCGCCTAGATACACTGTTGTCGGTGCTGACAACGAATCGGAAAGGCGCCGTCGCGCGCCGGGCACGGGAGTCCGAGCTCGGCGCTAAACTGAGGCCGCTCCCGGGCCCATAGCTCAGCTGGGAGAGCGTCTGGCTGGCAGCCAGAAGGCCGGCGGTTCGAGCCCGCCTGGGTCCACTCTTTTCTGACGGTGCCCCGTCCGCCGATCACCCTCGTACCGCACAGCCACTGGGACCGGGAGTGGTACCTCCCGTTCGAGG
>JAFALP010000158.1 GCA_019234175.1 Actinomycetota bacterium
AGCGGCGCGAGCGAGACGAGCTCGTCGACGACGATGTTGCGGTTCTGGTCGGCGCACTCGTACCGGCCGCGGGCGACGAGCAGCGGCTCGCCGCGGACGACGCCGCGGAAGCGGTCGTACACCTGCGGGAAGACGATGAGGTTCACCTGTGCGAACTCGTCCTCGAGCAGCATGAAGACGACGCCGTTCGCGGTCGACGGACGCTGGCGCGCGACCACCATGCCGGCAACCTGCACGGCGGCGCCGTTCGGCTGCTCGCGCAGCGCCACGCTCGACAACGTATTCGGAGGCAGGTGGGGACGCATGAGCTCGATCGGGTGGACGCCGATGGAGAGGCTCGTCGTCCGGTAGTCGGCGAGCATCCGCTCCCACACGGTCGGCTCGGGAAGCTCGGGCGTCGCCACCGTCGGGTCGAGCGGCAATGCGAGCTGCTTCTCCTCGCCTCTGGACCCCGGCACCGTCTGCGCACGCGGCACGAGGCCGAGCTGCCACAGGAGCTCGCGCCGGCGCAGGCCGAAACCGTCGCACGCGCCCGACTCGACGAGCGCGCGCAGCTCGTCGGCGGAGAGCTGCGTCCGCTGCGCGAGCTCGCGGATCGACGCGTACGGCTTCGCCGCGACCACCGCGTCGGCATCGTCGTCCCCCACGCCCTGCACGTACTTCAGGCCGACGCGGACCGCGCCGTCCTCGATCGTGCAGCCGGCCTCGCTGAGGTTGACGTCGGGCGGGCGGATGTCGATGCCGTGGCGCTGGCCGTCGCGCACGAGCGTCGACGGCGGGTAGAAGCCCATCGGCTGTGCGTTCAGGAGCGACGCCAGGAACTCGGCGCCGTAGTGGTGGCGCAGCCACGCCGACTGATACGCGAGCAGCCCGAACGCGGCCGAGTGCGACTTCGGGAACCCGAAGCCGGAGAACGCGACGAGCTTGTCGTACACCATGTTCGCCGTCGTCTCGTCCACGTCGTTCGCCCGCGCGCCGGCGACGAAGCGGTCGCGATACGACTCGAGCGCAGCGTGCGATCGCTTGCGGCTCATGGCGCGGCGCAGCCCTTCCGCCTCCCCGATCGTGAAGCCGGCGAGATGGACGGCGACGTCGAGCACCTGGTCCTGGAAGACGACGACGCCGAGCGTGTCGCGCAGCGGCTCCTGCAGGAGCGGATGGTCGGCGGGCGGCTCGTAACCGGGGTCCTCGCGGAGCTTCTGCCGCCGCTCGATGTACGGGTGCACCGCCTTCCCCTGGATCGGCCCGGGCCGGACGAGCGCGACCTGCACGACGATGTCGTCGAGGTTCTCCGGCCGCGTGCGGAGGATCGTCTGCATCTGCGCGCGGCTCTCGATCTGAAAGCAGCCGATGGTGTCGGCGCGGCGGATCTCCTCGAACACGTCGGGGTCGTCGAGCGGGATGCGCGAGAGGTCGATCTTCTCGTTGCGCGTGCGCGCGATCAGGTCGACGCACTCTTCGACCGCCGACAGCATCCCGAGCCCGAGCAGGTCGATCTTCAGGAAGCCGGCGTCGGCGCACGAGTCCTTGTCCCACTGGCACATCTGGCGCCCCGCCATCGCCGCCGGTTGCACCGGCACGAGCTCGACGAGCGGCCGTGACGAGATGACCATGCCGCCCGGGTGCTGCGAGATGTGGCGCGGCAGGCCGGCGATCTCGACGCACAGCTCGGCGAACGCGCGCCAGCGCGGCGAGTCGAGCTTGTGCTCGAAGCCGGGGACCATGCGCAGCTCGTCGGGGACGCGGTTCGCGTACCAGCCGTCGCTCACCTTCGCGAGCCGCTCGAGATCGGCGAAGGGCAGGCCGAGCGCCTTGCCGACGTCGCGGATGGCCCCGCGCGAGCGGTAGGTCGCGAACGCGGCGACGAGCGATGCGTGCTCGCGGCCGTAGCGCTCGGTGACGGCGACGATGAGCTTCTCGCGAATATCCCGCGGGAAATCCAGGTCGATGTCCGGCACCGACGCGAGCTCGCGGTTGATGAAGCGGCCGAGCGAGAGGTTCGCCTGCACCGGGTCGACGTGCGAGAGACCGGTGAGGTAGCAGACGAGCGAGCCGACGGAGGATCCGCGTCCCCGTCCCGGCGGCAGCAGGTGGCGCATCGATCCGTGCCCGCGCACCTCGAGCGCGACCTCGCGCGCGAGCTCGAGCACCTCCCAGTGCAAGAGGAAGAAGCCGGCGAGCCCGAGCTCGTCGATGAGCGCGAGCTCCTCGTCGAGGCGTATGCGCGCGACCGGGTCGGCGCCGTAGCGCTCGGCGAACGCGTGCTCGCAGATGCGGGTCAGCTGCGCGATCGCCGGATCGGCGCCGTCGGAGAAGTCGGGATAGCGGTACCCGAGCTCCTGCGTCAGGTCGAACTCGAGCCGCTCCGCGAGCTCGCGCGTGCGCGCGACCGCGCCGGGATCGTCGGGGAAGCGCTCCGCCATCTCCGCAGGCGAAGCGAGGACGGACTCGTGGTTGCCGCGCCGTTCCCGCTCGCAGCCGTCGAGCGAGGTGCGGCAGCGGACGGCGACGAGCACGTCCTGCAGCCCGGCGCGGCTCGGGTGATGCGCGTGCACGTCCCCCGTCGCGACCGTGCGCACGCCGAGCGTCTCCGCGAGGGCTCGGAGCGCGGCGTTGCGGCGGGCGTCGCCGCGCTCGTACGGCCGCTGCAGCTCGACGTAGAACCGGTCGCCGAATGCGCGCGCAAGCCGCGCGGCGGCGTTCGGGTCGTGCACGCCGAGGCCCTGCCGCGCGCAGCCGGACAGGCAGATGATCCCGTCGTTCAGCTCCTCGAGCAGGTGCAGGTCGAGCGCCGGCGCGAGGAGCTCGCCCTCCTTCGGCCGCGTGTGCGCGTGCGAGGCGGTGAGCAGCCGGCAGAGGTTCGCGTAACCGCGCTGCGACTCGACGAGGAGCGTGACGTGGATTCCGCCGGTGAGCGTCACCTCCGCGCCGGTGATCGGGCGGACGCCGAAGTGCTTCGCCGCGTGCGCGAACTCGAGCGAGCCGTAGACGCCGTCGTGGTCGGTGAGCGCGAGCGCCTCGTAGCCGAGCTCGGCTGCGCGCGCGGCGAGCTCTTCCGGCTGGGACGCCCCGTCGAGGAACGAGTACGCCGAGTGAGCGTGGAGCTCGGTGTAGGCCACCGGCCCACGCTATACGAACATACGTTCGCTTGCTAGGGGTGGTGCACGGCCGCCCAGAGCGGAGTCTTCGCCGGTCCGAGCGGGACGAAGTCCATCCCGTCGGGGATCTTCAGCCGATCGGGGCCCGTCCCCGGTCGGTTCGGCGCTCCGTACTCCCAGACGATCCGGTTCTTCCTCGGATCGACGATGACCACGCGGTCCCGATAGTCGTCGTTGATCGCGACGTCGCCGTTCGGGAGCATCAGCGCGAGCGACGGATGATCGAGTGCGCCCCGTCCCGACGCAGGGCCGTACCGCCAGAGCACCTTCCCTCGCCGGTCGATGATGAGCACCGCGCCCGGGCTCGCGTAGTCGGCGAGGAGGATGCGGCCGCCGGAGAGCGGCTGCGGGTCCGACGGGTAGGACACCGGCGCCTGGACGTCCCAGCGGAGCTTTCCGCTCGCCGAGATGTCGTCGATCCACGAGCCTTGGATCTCGGAGACGAGGACGCCACCGCCCGGGAGCGGTGTGTCGCCGTTGACGGCGCCGAGGTAGCGCGGCGGATCGTGGCGGCAGACGGCGGTTGTCCCGATCTGTCGCACGATGCGATGCGCACGGATGAAGAGGATGCGGCAGTTGTATGCATCGGCGACCGTGAGCGTTCCGTTCGGAAGCACGTACGCGTCGTCCGGGGTATTGAGATGGTTCGCCTGGGTGCCGCGTATGCCCGGCGTCCCATACAGATAGGTGTGCGCACCCGATCTGATGTCGATCGAAACGATCGCCTGCCCTTCCTCCTCGTTCGACACGATCGACTTGCCGCCCGGCTCGACGAAGCTGTCGTCGTCGAACGTCAGACCGCCGGTGCGCCAGAGGACGTGCTTCTGCGGATCGACGAGAAGGATGCGGTCGTTCCCTCGGTCGGCGATGAGGAGCGCGCCGGGCAGCGGAGACGCGTGGAGTGAGATCGCGCTCGCAAGCGCGGTGAGCAGCCGGATCACGCGCTGACCCTAGGCTTCATGCCTGGGAAACGAATGAGAGACCGGTTAAGAGTCGGAGAGGCGCGCCTCTATCTCGTGCTGGAAGGCCGCGATGCCGCGGTGCTCGAGCCGGCGCTGCGAGGCGGCGTCGACGTCGTGCAGCTGCGCGACAAGGAGCTCCCCGACGACGAGCTCGTGCGCGCGGCCGAGCCGTTCAGCCGCGCATGTCGTGCGCACGGCGCGCTCTTCATCCTCAACGACCGCCCCGACCTCGTGGCCGCGTGCGGCGCCGACGGCGTGCACGTCGGCCAGTCGGATGCGTCGGTGGCCGAGGCACGCGCGATCGTCGGCCCGGACGCGATCGTCGGGCTCTCGATCGAGACGGAGGAGCAGCTGGACGCGATCGACGGCGCCGACTACCTGGGCGTGACGGTCTTCGGCACGCCGACGAAGACGGACGCGCAGCCGGGCGGGCTCGAGCTCGTCCGCGCGGCGGCGGCGCGCGTGACCATCCCGTGGTTCGCGATCGGCGGCATCGATCTCGCGAACGTCGGCGAGGTGGTGGCGGCGGGCGCGCCCGGTGTCGCGGTCGTGCGTGCGATCCGCGACGCGGGCGATCCGGAAGCGGCCGCGCGCGAACTCAGGCGCCACGTTGGGTGAACCAGCCTCCGCCTGACCCGTCGTGGAAGACGACGGTGTTCTCGCCGGTCTCGAGCACGACCTCGAAGTAGCGGCGCAGCACCGGCTCCTCCGTCCACCAGCGGTCGAGCACGCGCCACTCCTCGCGGAGGACGGCGACGTGCTGGTGGTTCACCTCGCACGGCGTCCCGTCGATGCGTGCCTCGACGCGCGCCGGGCGCGGCGCGTTCAGTCGTCCCGCGGTACGAACAGCGCTCGTGTCTCGGGAATGCGCGACCACGGTGCCACTTCGACGACGGTGCAGACGGAGCCCGAGCCCGTGCTCGCGCGCACCTGGCGGAGCCCGTCGCTCAACCGGGCGCGGTCCTCGGCGCCGGCGGCGAGGAGCTCCAGCTGCCGGCCCGCGGGCTCGGTGAGCTCGACGAGCTCGATGCGGAGCTGAGTCGCCGGGCCGGGGAGCTCGGCGAGCTTCGGGGCGAGGGCGATGCGGATGCGGGCGGCGTCGGCGCTCGGCTCGCGCAGCGTCAGCGTGCGCCGCCAGGAGCCGCCGCCGACGAGGCCGGCGGAGAGCGCGACCTTGCGGACGAAGCGGTCCCGGCGCTCCGGCCGGGCGAGCGCCGTCTCGACGAGCGCGCCGACCGCGCGGCGCAGCGTGAGCTCGTTGCCGACCGCCTCCGGGAACTCGAGCGCCTCGGCGAGCTCGGCCGGCGGACGGCGACCGCGCACGCGCGCGGCCGCCCCGCCTCTCGCCAGGCTCCAGGCACGCCGGCCGTCCGGCCCCAGTCGTTCGGCGACGGCGCCGCCCGGGAGCCCGGCAAGCTGTCCAAGCCTGCGAACTCCGAGCGCTTCGAGCTCTTCGTAGCGCTGCCGCTCGAGCGGCAGCAAGGTCAGCGGCAGCGGCGCGAGGAAGCGGCCGACCTCCTCGTCGCGGACGACGAGCAGCTGCCCCGGCTTCGCCACGGTGGCGGCGGCGAGCGCGGCGAAGCGCCGTCCGGCGGCGCCGATGCGCGGGTCCCAGCTCGATCCGACGGCGGCGAGCGCGCGCCGGAGCGCCGGCTCGAGGCCGCCGTACAGCCGCTCGACCCCACGCGTCTCGAAGTACGCAACGCCGGGCGCGGCCGGGTCGACGGCGAAGCCCGTGTCCTCGAGCGAGCGGACGACCTCCTCCCAGGCCTGCTCGGCGGCGGCGGGGTCGGGGTCGACGAGC
>JAFALP010000003.1 GCA_019234175.1 Actinomycetota bacterium
GCGCTGCTCGAGCTCGAGGACGTCCACGCACGCTATGGCCCGGTCAAGGCGCTTCACGGCGTCTCCCTCGCCGTCGGCGAGGGCAAGATCGTCGCCGTGCTCGGCGCGAACGGCGCCGGGAAGACGACGACGCTCCGCGCGATCTCGCACACGGTGCACCGCGACGGCGTCCTGCGCTTCGCCGGCAAGGCGATGCGCGGCGGCCCCGAGGCCGTCGCCCGACTCGGCGTCGCGCACGTTCCCGAAGGGCGCGGCACGTTCGCGGAGCTGACCGTCTGGGAGAACCTCAGGCTCGGCGCGTACACGCGCGCCGGCAGTCTGAAGGAAGACTTCGCCCGCGTGCGGTCCTACTTCCCGTGGCTGGACGAGCGCCGCAGCCAGCAGGCCGGCACGCTCAGCGGCGGCGAGCAGCAGATGCTCGCGCTCGCACGCGCCTTCATGCAGCGGCCTCGCCTGCTTCTCCTCGACGAGCCGTCGCTCGGGCTCGCGCCGTTGCTCGTGACCGAGATCTTCCGCATCGTGCAGGAGCTGAACGAGCAGGAGGGGATGACGGTGCTCGTCGTCGAGCAGAACGCGCACATCGCGTTGCAGCTCGCGAGCACCGCGTACGTCCTCGAGGTCGGTCGGGTCGCGCTCTCCGGGCCGAGCGCCGAGCTCGCCGAGCACGAATCGGTGCGCAGGAGCTACCTGGGGTATTAGTGGTCGCGATCGCCCGCAAGCTCGACCTGCGCGAGCGCCGCTACGCCGGCGGCGTGTCGCTCCCCGTCCTCACCGGCCTCGCCGCGGCGTGCATCTTCCTCGTCGTCGGCTGCCTGTCGAGCACGATCTTCGCACAGCAGACCGTGGCGGGGCTCGCCCAGGGCGCCGTCTACGGCAGCCTCGCGCTCGCGCTCGTCCTCATCTACCGCGCCACGGAGGTGATCAACTTCGCGCAGGGCGAGATGGCGATGGCGTCGGTCTACATCGCCTATCAGCTGATCGCCTGGGGGCTGTCGTACTGGGAGGCGTTCTTCCTCACGCTCGTCATCGCGTTCGTGCTCGGGCTTGCGATTCAGGTCACGGTCATCCGGCCCGTCCAGCAGAAGTCGGTGATCGCCGTCGTCATCGTCACCGTCGGCCTCTTCATCCTCATCGACGGGCTCGTCAACTGGAAATGGGGCGGCGCGATCCGCTTCATGCCTGCGCCGTTCGGCGAGAAGGTCTACCACGTGGGCGGCGTCGCATTCGCGCGCCAGGATCTCGGAACGCTCGTGGTCACGATCGTCTCCGTGGTCGCGTTGTGGCTCCTCTTCCAGTTCACGAAGCTCGGGCTCGCCATGCGCGCCGCGGCACTGCGTCCCGCGGCGGCGACGCTCGTCGGCGTCCGCGTGGAGCGGATGCTCGCGCTCGGCTGGGGCCTCGCCGCCGTGCTCGGCGCCGTCGCCGGCCTCATGGCGGAGCCGTCGCAGTTCGTGCTGCAGCCGACGCTGATGCAGCCGATCCTGCTCTACGCGTTCGCCGCCGCGGTCCTCGGCGGGCTCGAGAGCGCCGCCGGCGCGGTCATCGGCGGCATTGCGCTCGGCATCTTCCTGAACCTCATCGGCCAGTACGTCCACTTCGTCACGTCGGAGCTGCGGCAGCCGTTCGCGTTCGCCGTGTTGCTGGCCGTGCTGCTCGTGAAGCCGACCGGCCTGTTCGGTCGGCGGCAGGTGCGCAAGGTATGAGAGCGAGAGCGACGGCATTCGGGACGATCGCCGGCGTGGCGCTGCTGATCGCACTGCTCCCGTTCGCGCTCAGCGCCTACCACCAGTCGCTGGCGGCGAAGGTGGCGACGTTCTTCGTCGCCATTCTCGGGCTCAACATCCTCACCGGGTACTCGGGCCAGATCTCCATCGGGCACGGAGCGTTCATGGCGATCGGCGGCTACACGACGGCAGTCCTGTCGCGCGACCATCACACGAACCTCGAGCTGACGATGCTCGCCGCGTTCGGGATCTGTTTCGTCTGCGGCCTGCTCGTCGGGCTCCCGGCCCTGCGCCTGTCCGGCGTGTACCTCGCGCTGGCGACGTTCGCGCTCGCCGTCTCGGTGCCGCAGATCCCGCTGAAGTTCTCGAAGTACCTGGGCGGAAGCGGCGGCGTGCAGGCGCAGACGGTGACGCCGCTTCGCCTCTACGCCATCGGCTGGGCCGCGTCCGCGATCCTCTTCGTGCTCGCATGGGCGATCCTCCGAGGTCGGACCGGCCGCGCGTTCCGCGCCATCCGCGACAGCGAGGTCGCGGCGACGTCGTCCGGCGTGCGGCTGCCCGTCTACAAGACGCTCGCGTTCGGGATCTCGGCCGCGTTCGCCGGGGTCGCCGGCTCGCTCTTCGTCCTCGGCACGAACGGGTTCGCGCAGCCGAGCGAGTTCGGGATCATCCTCTCGCTGCAGATCCTCATCGGCGCCGCGGTCGCCGGCCTGGGGTCCCTGTGGGGCGTGCTCGCGGGCGCGATCTTCATCGGCCTCCTGCCGCAGATCTCGTCGAGCGTCCCGGTGATCGGGTCCGCCCACGGGCAGGACGTCGTCTTCGGCCTGCTCGTCATCCTCGTCATGCTCGTCCTCCCGACCGGAGTCGCCGGGCTCCTCGGCCGGCTCCGCCGGCAGCGCGCCGGGACTTGACTCACGGTTCAATTTTTCCTATCTAATCGGCTTCCAGAGCGTCATACTCCGTGACCCCGGCGTCCTGCCGGGTTGCGGAGGCCAACGTCGGCTAGGAGGGTTGATGGGTAGGAAGGTCAGACTTCTGGCGATCGTCGCCGGGCTGGCGGTCGCTACGTCGATCGCCGCGACGACCGCCTCGGGCGCGCATCAGGCGGACCCGGGCATCACCAAGACGTCGATCCACATCGGCGGCACGTTCCCGCTCACGGGCGTTGCGTCTGCGTACAAGACGATTCCGTCGGCTGAGTCCGCCTATTTCGCGTACGTCAACGCGCACGGCGGCGTGAACGGGCGGAAGATCGATTTCACCGTTCTCGACGACGCGTACAACCCCGCCGA
>JAFALP010000067.1 GCA_019234175.1 Actinomycetota bacterium
TCACTAGCCCGTCGCGATCTGCGGTGCGGTCGTGCCGGGCGAGTAGCCCTGACCGGGCGTGACGACCACCTGGTACGTCGTCCCCGCCGGAATGGTCACCGGGACGCTGAAGGTGCCGTCAGCGTTCACCGTCGCCGTCGCGATCGCCGTCCACGTCTGCGTCGAGCTTTCCGTCTGCACCTGGACGAGCGCCCCGGGCAGGACGGGCTGCTCCGTGCCGGAGATCTGTCCGGGCGCCGGCGCCGCCAGCTGCACGGTCGGCGCGACGTTCACGCGCACGTAGCCGACGGCGGCCTGCGGGGTCGCCAGCCGGTAGTCGGTGGTGATCGTCGGCGTCTCGGGAAGGAGCAGGGACCCGTCGGACGCGGGCGTCACGGGGCCGACGAGGGCCCACGCGCCGCCGAACGTGCGCTCCTCGAGCGAGACGCCGGTGATCCCCCGCACGACGCCGGTGAGCGTCACGCTCGACCCGTACTGGAGCGGCGTCGTGGCGGCAGGCTGCTGAAGGGACATCATCGACACGCTGAACCACGTCGAGCGTAGCCCGAGGGCGGCGCTGACGGCGCCTCCCGAGAACGTCGGCCCGGTCGGCGACCCCACCGCGAGCGAGGGCAGCGACACGACCGACACCTGGCCGACGCGGCCGGAGCCGTTCAGCGTCGTCTGCAGGTCGTAGATCGATCCCTTCACCTTGAGGTCCTTCGCGAACGTCTTCGCGCTCACGGGCACCGGGCCCCAGTCGTGGTACGGCGAGAGCGTGTCGAACGGATCGGGGACGGCGACGAGGTACGGGATGCCGGGGACGCCCCACGCGTCCGAGATCGACTCCGTCTCGCCGCCCGAGGTGGAGAAGAAGTACGTGTCGGCGACCTTGCCGGCGTACATGACGATCTGACCCTGCGTGGCCGCCACGGCCGCGGTCGTCGCGGCCGTCTCGCGCGAGACGCCCAGGTACACCTGGCTGCGCGAGTCGGCGTACTCGTCGAAGGGCGCTGCGACCTTCCGCGTTGCGAGCGCGTACGACCGGGCGGCGACCGCCTGCGCCTCCAGCGCCGGCGCCGTCCACGTGGACGGCATCTCCGCCGGCACGACGCTGTCGAGATAGTCCTCCAGCCCGACGACGTTGATCGCGCGCAGCCTGCCGTCGACGAGGTCCACCTGGATCTGGCCGCGATAGGGGCGCGCGAGCGACATGAAGCCGCCCGCGCCCGCCGCGAACGTGAGCGGCGCGGGCAGCGCCTGCCCGTTCACCTTCAGCGCCGTTCCGAGCGTGATCGCGCCGGCGGGAAGCGCGTGCGCGGCGCCGCCGCCGTCGGTGACGGTGTACGGCACCGTGCTCGATAGCTTCAGCGTCTTCGCGCCGTCGGCGAGGAGCACGCGGATGACGGTCGTCGCCGTCGTGCCGAGCGTCGTCCCCGGGTAGTAGTGCGACAGGATCTGCTGGTAGCTGTAGCCGTGCAGCGCGAAGCCCTGCGCGCCGTACTGGCTCATCCCGACGCCGTGGCCCCAGCCGTGACCACTGATGAGGAAGAGCGGTCCCGACCCGGCGGCGGCGGCCGTGCAGGACGCGGCGCAGACGGGCGGCAGGTCCTTCGGCGACGCGGCGGCAGAGCCTGACGCGATCAGGCTTGCAGCGAGGGCGAAGACGAGCACGCGGACGGGGATCCGCATCGGCGGCGAAGCTACCAGACGCATGTGTTGAAAATCGGATTTCGGCGGCCCGGGCTAAAGTCATGCCCCGATGCGCCTCCTCGTGACCGGCGGAGCCGGATTCATCGGCTCCAATTTCGTGCGGTACTGGCTCGACCGGCATGCCGGCGACCGCGTCGTCGTCCTCGACCTCCTGACGTACGCCGGCGACCGGGGCTCCCTCGCCGACGTCGAGGACCGGATCCTGTTCGTCGAGGGCGACATCGCCGACCTCGAGCTGGGCGAGCGCGTGCTCGAGGACGTGGACGTCGTCGTCAACTTCGCCGCCGAGTCGCACAACAGCCTCGCCGTCGTCGATCCCGGCCGCTTCTTCCGGACGAACGTCATCGGCACCCAGACGCTGCTCGAGGCCGCGCGGCGCACCGGCGTCGAGCGGTTCCACCATGTCTCGACGTGCGAGGTGTACGGCGACCTGCCGCTCGACAGCGACGAGACGTTCAGCGAGGACTCGCCGTACAGGCCGCGCACGCCGTACAACGCGTCGAAGGCCGGCGCCGACCACGCAGTCCGCGCGTACCACGAGACGTACGGGCTGCCGGTGACGATCACGAACTGCTCGAACAACTACGGGCCGGCGCAGTTCCCGGAGAAGGTCATCCCGCTCTTCGTCACGAACGCGCTCGACGATCGCGACCTGCCGCTGTACGCGTCGACGCAGAACAAGCGCGAATGGCTGCACGTGCTCGACCACTGCCGCGCGATCGAGCTCGTGCTCGAGCGCGGACGCGTCGGAGAGACGTACAACGTCGGCTCGGGCGTCGAGAAGACGATCGAGGAGATCGCCGACGCCGTTCTCCGCTTTACCGGGAAGCCGTCGTCGCTGAAGACGGTCGTCCCGGACCGGCCCGGGCACGACCGGCGCTATCTGCTCGACTCGTCGAAGCTCCGCGGCGAGCTCGGCTGGGAGCCGGAGATCGGGTTCGACGAGGGCATGCGCGAGACGGTCGAGTGGTACGCCGCGCATCGCGACTGGTGGGAACCGCTCAAAGAGCGCGCGCTCGTCCAGGAGACCGGCTGGCGCTGAGATAGGTTTCTCTCGTCGAGCGACGAGGAGGAGCGATGGCGCAGATC
>JAFALP010000096.1 GCA_019234175.1 Actinomycetota bacterium
GTCGTCGCGCAGAAGCCCGCCGCCGGCGTGGCCGCCGCACCGGGGATGAAGGTGCAGCTCGTGCTCAAAAGCGCCGGCTGAGAAACGGCGAGCCGGCGAGCCCGTAGCGCCAGTCCCGCTCGACCGCCTTCGTGATGCCGATGCGCGGCCCGGTCACGATCTCCGGCGTCCCCGTCCGCGGCAGCAGCGCGAACGGCGGCGTGTCGAGCGCGGCGCCGTCGAGCTCGCGCGTGATCCCGAGCGCCTGGCACAGCTTGCCGGGACCGGAGCAGAGGTCGCGCTCCGCGGTCGCTCCCCGGCGCGTGCGCATCTCCTCCAGGCCCCGCTCCGGCGCCAGCGCGCGGACGAGCGCCGCCTCGGCACGGCCCTCGAGGTCGCACACGAAGTTGAGGCACCAGTGGATGCCGTACGAGCGGTAGACGTAGGCGAATCCCGGCGGGCCGAACATGACTGCGTTGCGCGCCGTCGGGCCGCGGAACGCGTGGCTCGCCGGATCCTCCTGGTCGTACGCCTCCACCTCCACGATCGGACCGCCGACGCCGTCGACGAGGAGCGTGACGCCGATCAGGTCGGGAGCGACCTCGTGCACCGACCGCGCGAAGAATTCACGCCCGAGCGCGCGCGTCATAGCGGAGAAGCACGGGGAACATGGCGGCGAGCGCGATGGTGGAGGCGATGCAGGCAAGGCCGCCGGACACGATGGAGAAGCGGAGGCTCGTGAGCTGCGCGACGACGCCGGCCTCGACGTTGCCGAGCGACGGCGTGCTCGCGATCTGGGCGAACTCGATCCCACCCAGCCGTCCGCGCATGTGATCCGGCGTGACGGTGAGGACGATCGTCGAGCGGAAGATCGCACTCACCTGGTCGGCCGCGCCGGCGATGCCGAGCAGGAGGAGCGCGAGCCAGAGCATGTGCGTGAGCCCGAACGCGGCGATGGTGATCCCCCACGTCGACACGGACACGACGATGGCGACGCCCTGCCTGCCGACGCGGGAGGCCCAGCCGGAGACCAGCGAGATCGCGAACGCGCCCACCGCCGGCGCGGCGAAGAGGAAGCCGACCGACCTGGAATCGCGGAACACGTGCTGTGCGAGCGCCGGGAAGAGCGCGTTCGGCATCCCGAAGAGCATCGCGAACGTGTCGACGAGGAAGAACGCCAGCACGAGGTGCTGCGTGCGCAGGTAGCGGAAGCCGTCGGCGATCGTCGCGAGGCTCATCCGAGGCGCGTTGGCGTCGGGCGGGATGCGCGGCAGCCCGAGGACGCTGACGAGCGAGAGGACGATGCCGCCGAGCGAGACGCCGTACGTCCCGGCGAAGCCGATCTCCGAGATGAGCACGCCGGCGATCGCCGGCCCGAGGACGAGGCCGAGGTTGTTGTAGAGGCCGTTGAGCGCGGCGGCCGCGGGAAGCTGGTCGAGGGGGACGAGCCGCGGCGTGATCGAGCGGATGGCGCCCGCGCCGAGCGAGAACGACGACCAGGCGAGGAAGCCGAGCACGAACACGAGCGCGACCGTGGCGTTGCCGGAGGCGGAGACGACGACGAACGCCGCCGTGACGGCGGCGATGCCGATCGTGCTTCCCCACAGGATCGCGCGCCGGTCGCGCGTGTCCGCGAGCGCGCCCCCGAGAATGGTGAAGACGACGAGCGGCACGAACTGCACGAGTGCGACGAGCCCGACGTCGAGCGTCGACCCGGTGAGCCGATAGACCTGCACCGGGACGAGGACGAGCATCATCCGCCACGCGACGTAGGCGATCGACTGCCCGATCCACAGCCGGCGGAACGCGGGCGACTCGCGCAGCGGACCGATGTCGACGGCGAGACGCCGGATCGCGCCCGTCAAAAGAGCTGCTGCGCCTCGGGCGGCCCGGCCGTCCGCTCGAGCACGCGCCGCGCGCGCCGGCCGAGGTCGGCGAGGTCGACGCGTCCCTCTTCCGCCGCCGATGCGAGGCGCTCGGCGAGGTCGAGCGCCTCGGAGAGCACGAGGCTCGCCGTCGTGTCCTGGCCCATGTCCGCCAGGATCGTCCGCTCGGTGCGCGAGGCGACGATCGGGTCGGCGACGCCCTCCACCCAGACGCGGGTGCGGCGGCCGTGCCCGCGCTCGCCCGGCTCCAGCGGCTCCAGCGCGTAGATCCGGTCGGACCGCGCCCATTTTCCGAACCCGAGAAAGATCATCCGCGGAGCGCGGTCGGCCATGGGCCAACGGTATGTGAAAAGCAGGATTCGAAAGAAACCGGCGAGGGCAGGAATCTCAAGGTTTCACCACACTCGAGGAGCCGCCCATGCGCCGCATCCGATTCAGCCCCGCCCTCAGCATCTCGGTCGTCGCCCTCTTCTTCGCGCTCGGCGGAACGTCGTTCGCCCTGACGACGAAGAGCGCGCCGCAGCCGAGGTGCGCCACCGGCGCCGTCCGCGCCATGGCGGAGATCAACCCGTCGTTCGACCTCTCGTCCCTCACCACCAACCTGCAGGCGTGGCCGGCCGCGTTCAACTACGCGTGGAGCTGCACCGGCGGGAAGGTCTACATCAGGAAGAACGACAACGGGATCGACGTGCTGTTCGTCGGCAACCCCGCCTCGGAAGCCGTCGTCTCCGGCACCGACGGAGGCTGGCCCTTCGCGGGCTCCGTCACCCACGAGTCCGGCGGCTGGTTCCACGTCACCATGGGAGGGTCGAATGCCGACGCGCTCGGTCCGTGGCAGATCCAGAACTTCGCGCCGTTCGTGATCGTCGCGTTCTAGCTACAGCGCAGCCGCGAGGACCTCGGCGACGCGTTCCTGGTCGCCGAGGTCGAGCGCGGTGAAGAACGGGAGTGCGAGCGTCCGCGAGCTCGCGTCCTCCGAGACGGGGCACATGCCCTCGCGGAAGCCGTAGCGCTCGCGCATGTACGGCTGGAGGTGGATCGACGGCAGGTAGCGGTTGTAGCCGATCTGCTCGCGCTCGAACGTGGCGATAACGCGCTCGCGAGTCGCGTTGTCGGGGAGCGCGACGACATAGACGAACCACGAGCGCGTGTGCTCGTCGTCGTCCTCCCACGGAAGCTCGACGCCGGGCAGGCCGGCGAGGAGCTCGCCGTAGCGCGAGGCGACCTGGGCGCGCAGGGCGAGGATCTCGTCGAGCTTCTCCACCTGGCCGATGCCGATGGCGGCGTGCACGTCGTCGAGGCGGTAGTTGAAGCCGAGGCGAACGTGCTCGAGCCAGCCGCCGTCGTCGCCGCGTCCCTGGTTGCGCAGCGAGCGGAGGAGGCGCCACTCCTCCTCGGAGTGCGTCGTCACCATCCCGCCCTCGCCGGTCGTCATCTGCTTGTTCGGATAGAAGGCGAAGACGCAGCTCGGGCCGTGCGACCCGAGCGTGGCGCCGCGATAGACGGCGCCGAGCGCCTCGCACGAGTCCTGGATGAGCGCGAGCCCGTGCTTCTCGGCGATCGTGCGCAGCGCGTCGAGCTCGCAGGGGTAGCCGTAGATGTCCACGGCCATGATCGCCTTCGTCCGCGGAGTCACCGCCGCCTCGACCGCCGCGGGGTCGAGGTTGAGCGTGCGCGGGTCGACGTCGGCGAACACCGGCACGGCGCCCTCGTAGATGAAGCAGTTCGCGGTCGCGGCGAACGAGTACGGCGTCGTGATCACCTCGTCGCCGGGACCGATGCCGGCCGAGATGCAGAGCAGATGCAGGCCCGCGGTCCCGGACGACACCGCTGCCGCGTACGGCGCGCCCACCTTCTCCGCGAACGCCCGCTCGAAGCGGTCGACCGTCGGGCCGAGCGACAGCCGGCCGGACCGCATCACGTCGAGCACGAGCTCTTCCTCGCGCGCGTCGATGTACGGCCCCGAGAGCGGGACCGGACGGACTTCCTGCTTCACGCCTCGGTGCGGCTCGGTGCGTACTCGAGCCACTGGCCCCAGCGCTCGCTGCGGCCGTGCACCGTGTCGAGGTAGGCCGTCTGCAGCTCGAGCGTGACCGGGCCGGGCGGCCCGATGACCTGATCGTCGACGGAGCGGATCGGCGTCACCTCGGCGGCGGTGCCGCACATGAACACCTCGTCGGCGAGATAGAGATCGGTGCGGATCAGCTGCTTCTCCACGACCGGGTACCCGAGGTCCTGCGCGATCTGGATGATCGTGTCGCGCGTGATGCCGGGCAGGATCGAGGCGGAGAGGTCGGGCGTCGCGACGACGCCGTCCTTCACGACGAAGATCGTCTCGCCGGAGCCGTCGGCGATGTAGCCGTCCTGGGTGAGGAGGATCGCCTCCTCGTAGCCGGCGCGCACCGCCTCGCCGATGGCGAGCATCGAGTTGATGTACACGCCCGTCGCCTTGGAGACGTGCGGGAAGACGTTGGGGCCGATGCGCTGCCACGACGAGACCTTCGCGCGGATGCCGTTGCGCATCCCCTCCTCGCCGAGGTAGGCGCCCCAGGGCCACGACATGATCGCGACCTCGACGGGGTTCCCCTGCGAGCCGACGCCGAGCTCGCCGTAGCCGAAGAACGCGATCGGGCGCAGGTAGCACTCGGGCAGCCCGTTGGCGCCGAGGAGATCCCAGGTCGCCGCCTTCAGCTCGTCCACCGAGTACGGGAGCTCCATGTACAGGAGCTTCGCCGAGTTGGCGAGCCGCTCCATGTGCTCGGTGAGGCGGAAGACGGCGGTGCCGCGGTCGGTGTCGTAGGCGCGGACGCCTTCGAACACGCCCGACCCGTAGTGGAGGCCGTGGACGCCGACGTGCACGGTCGCATCCGCCCAGTCGACGAGCTCGCCGTTCATCCAGATCTTGCTCGTCTCCTGCACCGGCTCCAATCGTACCCGGCGCGCCCGGGATCAGCCTTCGGCGAGATCGACGATCTCCGCTTTGGCGACACGGGCGAGATCGCGCGGCGCGATGCCCGCCATGTGCCGGTCGGAGCCTGCCCCGATCCACACGAGCTCGTGTGCGAGCAGGTTGCGGTCCATCAGCACGCGGCTCACGCCCGGCGCCGGGAACGGAGCGACGCCGCCGGGCTCGAACCCGGTGGAGGCGAAGACCTCGTCCGGGGTGGCGACGCGCGCGCCGGCCGCGATCTTTCCCGGGTCCGCCCGCTTGTCCCCGGGGACGAGGGCGAGCACGGGCCGGCCCTCGGCGATGAAGACGAGCGACTTCACGATCTCCGCGCGCGTCGAGCCCACGGCGCGGGCCGCCGCCGCGGCGCTGGGCGTGCCCTCGGGAAACTCCTCGAGACGTGCGTCCACGGCGGCCGCGCGGAGAGCCGAGGCGACGCGCTCGACGGGCTCGGGCCAGGGTTTCACCATCGCAGCGTAGGCAATCACGTGGTGTGCGGTGAATGAAGATCCCGAGAAGAAGGCACGGACCGAGGTCGCGTTCCGCGAGGTGAACGAGCGGATCGCGGAGAACGCCCGACGCTTCGGCGCGCGCGAGATGTCGTTCATCTGCGAGTGCGACGACCCCACGTGCACCGAGCGCGTCGAGGCGACGATCGAGCAGTACGAACGCGTCCGCGCGGATGCGACGCGCTTCCTCGTCGCTCCCGGCCACGGCGACCGCACGATCGAGACCGTCGTGGAGACGCGGCCGCACTTCGTCGTCGTCGAGAAGGTCGAGGCCGTGGCGCGCTCGCTCGCGCGGCGCCTCAATCCTCGGACTGCCTAGAGCGAGATCACGCGGGCGTCGTCGAAGCCCTCGGCGCGGATGCGCTCGACGAGCTCGGCGGGGGGCTGCGTGTCGACGGTGAGCACCATGAGCGCCTTGCCGCCGCGCCGCGTGCGCGACACGGTCATGTTGGCGATGTTCACGCCGGTGTCGCCGAACAGCGTCCCGACGCGCCCGATGACGCCGGGCACGTCGTCGTAGCGGAAGAGCACGAGCAGCGGCGCGAGCTCCATGTCGAGCTCGAAGCCGAACGCGTTCACGAGCCACGGGCGGTTCTCGCTGCCGATGGTGGTGCCGGCGACGCGCGTCTTCTCGTCGCCGACGCGTACCTCGACGCGGAGGAGGTTCGTGTAGTCCCGTGCGGACTGCGAGCGCTCCTCGCGCACGTCGATGCCGCGCTCGCGCGCGATCAGCGGCGCGTTCACGTAGTTCACGGGCCGGTCGGCGCGGCCCTGGAACGCGCCGTTCAGCGCGGCGACCGTGAGCAGGCGCGTGTCGTAGTCGGCGATGCCGCCGTACGCGGTGATCGTGATCTCGTCCGCGCGCCCGCCGGTGAGCTCGAGTGCGAGCCGGCCGAGCTTCGCGGCGAGCGGCACGTACGGGCCCAGTACCTCGAGGTCGTCGGCGCCGATCACGGGGATGTTCACCGCGTTCGTGACGAGCCCGCCCTCGAGGGCGGCCGCCACCTGCTCGGCGACGATGACGCCGGCGCGATCCTGCGCCTCGTCCGTCGAGGCGGCGAGATGCGGCGTGGCGACGACGCTGTCCAGCTCGAGCAGCGGGCCCGAGTACGGCTCCGAGGAGAAGACGTCGAGCGCGGCGCCGGCGACCTTCCCCGACTGCAGCGCCGCGAGGAGCGCGTCCTCGTCCACGAGCGCGCCGCGGGCGGCGTTGATGAGGTACAGGCCGTCGCGCATGCGCGCGAACGCGGCCTCGTCGATCGACTTCCGCGTGTCGTCGGTGAGCGGCAGGTGCAGCGTCAGGAACTCGGCGGCGGCGTAGACGTCCTCCGGCGTCTCCACGCGCTCGGCGCCGAGCTCGCGGAACCGATCGGAGGCGACGTAGGGGTCGTAGGCGACGACGCGCATGCCGAGCCCGAGCGCGCGGCGAGCCACCTGCTGGCCGATCCGTCCGAACCCGAGCACGCCGATCGTCTTGCCGGCGAGCTCGATGCCGCCGTACCGCTTCCGCTCCCAGCGGCCCTGCTTCAGCGCCGCGTGCGCCTGCGGGATGTTCCGCGCGAGCGCGACGAGCAGGCCGATGGTGTGCTCCGCCGCCGACACGACGGTGGACTCGGGCGCGTTGGCGACGACGATGCCGCGGCGCGTCGCCGCCTCGACGTCGACGTTGTCGACGCCGACGCCCGCGCGTCCGATGACCTTGAGGTTCACCGCCCGCTCGATGACGTCGGCGGTGAGCTTCGTCGCCGAGCGGACGACGATCGCGTCGTAGCGGCCGACGATCTCCTCCAGCGGCGACTCGAGGTCGACGTCGACGTCGAAGCGCTCGCGCAGGAGGTCGACGCCGGCGTCGGCGATCGCCTCGCGGACGAGGACCTTCGCGCTCACGCGACCGGGGTGTGCTCGTACGCCTCGAGCGCCGCGGTGACGGCCACGCCGCGCTCGACGTCGAGGCCGAGCTCGGCGGAGACGATCTCGACGGCCGCGAGCGCGGTGGTGATGTCGAAGATGTCGAACCACCCGATGTGGCCGATGCGGAAGATCTTCCCCTTCAGGTCTCCCTGCCCGCCCGCGAGCGTGATGCCGAAGCGGTCGCGCAGCGCCTTGATGATCTCCGCCGACTCGGGCGAGCGCACGGCGGTGACGACGGCGCTGCGGTCCTCGTCCGGCGAGAAGAGCTCGAAGCCCATCGCCTTCGCGCCCGCCCGCGCGGCGCGGCCGAGGCGCACGTGCCGTTCGAATGCCGCGTCCAGACCTTCCTCGAGCAGGAGGCCGAGGGCGACGTCGAGCGCGGCCACGAGTGAGACGGGCGGCGTGAACGGTGCATCGAGCGAGCGCTGCGCCTTGCGCGTCTTCTCCCAGTCGAAGTAGAAGCGCGGCGTCGATCCGCGGCGTTCGAACGCCGCGTCCGATACGGCGGCGAGGCCCAGGCCGGGCGGCGTCATCAATGCCTTCTGCGATCCGGAGACGACGACGTCGAGCCCCCACGCGTCCATCTCGCAGGGCACGGCGCCGAGGCTCGACACGGCGTCGACGACGACGAGCGCACCGGCCTCCTTCGCCACCTCGGCGATCGCCTGCACGTCGGCGACGACGCCGGTGGACGTCTCGGACTGCACCACCCACACCGCTTTCGCCTCGCGCTCCGCGAGCTTGGCGCGCACGTCCTCGGGATCGGGGGTCTCGCCCCATGCGTACTCGAGCGTGTCGACGTCGGCGCCGTACGCCGTCGTCATCGACTTCCAGCGCTCGCCGAAGCTTCCGGCGGAGACGACGAGGTGCGGCTCGCCCGGCGAGACGAGGTTCACGACCGCGGTCTCGAACGCGCCGGTCCCCGACGCGGTGAACAGGAGGACGTCCGACTCGGTGCGGCAGACCTCGCGCAGCCGCGCGAGGCAGCGCTCGTAGACCGGCCGGAAATCGGGGCTGCGGTGGTGCACGACCGGCGCGCCCATCGCCGCGAGCACCTCCGGCGGCACCGGCGTCGGCCCGGGCGTGAAGAGGTATCGCTTCACTGCTGCCACACTACCGCCGGTCGTGGACGCGCTCCTGGCATTCGCAGCTGCGTTGATCGCTTTACGCCTCGCGGGGAAGCTGTTCCGCCGTCGCGCGCAGCCGCACATGCTCCTCTGGGCGTGGTCGCTCGCCGCGTACGCGGTGGCGGCCGGCGCGATCGCGTGGGGCGAGGCCGCGCAATGGGACGGCCGCGCCTTCCGCGTGTACTACGCCGCGGGTGCGCTGCTCACCGCGCCGCTCCTCGGCGCGGGATCCCTCGCGCTCGCCGGAATGCGGCGAGCGGGTGCGACCGCGCTCGCGTACACGGGGCTCGCGATCGGGATCTCGCTCGCGATGCCCGTGCACGGAGCCTTCGCCGCGCACGGCATCCCGCCTGCCCAGGACCACCTCGCGTTCGCGCCGGCCCGGCTCGTCGCCATCGTCGCGAACGTCCTCGGCACGGCCGCGGTGGTGGTGGTGGCGCTTCGCACCCTGCGGGCGCGCCCGCTCGGGAACACGCTCGTCGTCCTCGGCGTGGCCGCCGCCGCGGCGGGCAGCGGGCTCGCCGGCCTGGGCGCCGGCGGAGCCGCGATCGGCATCGCCGCGGGCT